>NZ_CP018098.1 GCF_001886695.1 Aurantiacibacter gangjinensis
TTAACTTTCCAGCTGCCGCAGCAGGCTGCGGACATCGCCATCCATATCGGCATCGCGCTGGCGCAGGTCTTCGATCAGGCGCACGGCGTGGATCACAGTGGAGTGGTCGCGACCGCCGAACTTTCGCCCGATTTCGGGATAGCTGCGCGGGGTCAGCACCTTGGCGAGATACATCGCCACCTGGCGCGGACGCACCACGGCGCGGGCGCGGCGCTTGGAGCTCATTTCGCTGCGGTCGATGCGGTAGAACTGGCAGACCGTGCGCTGGATTTCGTCGATCGTGATGCGGCGACGATTGGCGCTAAGAATATCGGTCAGCTGTTCTTCGGCCAGCTGCAGCGACACTTCCTGCCCGGTCAGCTGGGCATAGGCGATCAGCTTGTTGAGCCCGCCAACCAGCTCGCGCACATTGCGATTGATCGTGCGGGCGAGGAATTCGATGACATCGGCCGGCACTTCCAGCGGCGCAAACTTGGTCAACTTGCTTTCCAGGATCGCGCGGCGCAGCTCGATATCGGCAGGCGAGATGTCGGCCACCAGCCCCATGGAGAGGCGGCTGAGCAGGCGCGGCTCCACCCCGTCCAGCGCCTGCGGGGCGCGGTCGGCGGCGAAGACGAGGCGCTTTCCCTCGGCCAGCAGCGCGTCGATCGTATAGAGCAATTCTTCCTGCGCGCTCGCCTTGCCGATGATGAACTGGATATCGTCCACCAGCAGCAGGTCGAAGCCGCGCAGCCGCGCCTTGAACTCGATCATCTCGTTCGATTTCAGCGCCTGCACGAATTCCACCATGAAGCGCTCTGCACTGCAGTAGAAGATGCGCGCCCGCGGGAAAGCCTGCAGATAGGAATGGCCAATGGCGTGCAGCAGGTGCGTCTTGCCCTGGCCGGTCGCGGCCTTGAGATAGAGCGGGCTGAATTGCGGCTTTTCCGCCTTGGCCATGCGTTCTGCGGCATTCTTGGCCAGCACATTGGTGCTGCCGGTCACGAAGGCGGCAAACGTCTGGCTGGGGTCGAGGCCCACGCTGGCGGTAAAACCGTCGTCGCCGATCGATTCCATTGCCATGGTCGCATCGTTCGCGGCGCGGTGGCCGAAACCGTCATGGCCGCGCAGGTTCAAATCCGCGATCTTGCGGCGGCCCGGATGCACGGTGATCTTGATATGGCGCACTTCGCTGCTGGCGATCTTCCAGGCGAGCGAGAGGCGGTCGTGGTAGCGCTCTTCTACCCAGTTCGCCGAGAACTCGGTCGGCATGTAGAGGTGCAGCGTGCCGCTATCGTTGTCCAGCTTACCCAGTTGGATCGGCTTGATCCACTGGGTGAAGAGCTGGTGACCGAGATCCTTGCGGAGGCCCTGACTGATGTCGGCCCAATCGGCGGCAAGGTCGATCGCCTGCTGTTCTTCCATGTTGATGTCGCTATCCTCACGCTGTGTTGAATTATTGCGTCCGCCGCTATGCGGTCCCACCCGAATCATGTGCCTCTAACCCCAGTTCGTATTGTCTTTGGCCTGCCGGCTTTCCCCCTGACGCGCTGGTCGAACAGGAGACAAAACTTCCCCGTCCCGTGCATCGCGAAATGGACGCACGGATCACCCGTCGATAACTCGTCTGTGTAAGGCCGCTACCCCGTGTGTTGCGGCGTTGATGTTGTTATGAACGTCTCGGGCCGAACCTCAAGTGGGCCGTGTCAAAAAAACTTAAAAAATGGTCATTGACTCACCCGTGACCCGCAGACTTGCGTTTAAGTTGCTCAAAACATTGAAGAACTGTGTGACAGTCCTGCGAATCGCGAGTTTTCCTACACTTGCCGCAGGTGCGTGGATTGCAGTGCTGCACATGCGAAGAGGGCCGGTGGATAACCCGCCGGCCCTCTGCCATTTTTGTTCTTTAAGTGTTCCGTAGCGCCGCCTGTCGCCGTAGCGAATCCGGCGCCGGACAGACGAATCAGAGAGCAGCGACTCGCTTGCTCAGGCGGCTCATTTTGCGAGCGGCGGTATTCTTGTGCATCACACCCTTGGCCACGCCTTTGGCGATTTCCGGCTGCGCAGTCTTCAGCGCTTCCTGTGCGGCACCCTTGTCGCCATCGGTGCAGGCCGTTTCGACCTTCTTGATGAAACCGCGAATACGGCTCTTGCGCGCACCGTTGACTTCGGCGCGACGGTTGTTGCGACGGATGCGCTTTTTGGATTGGAGCGTGTTGGCCATGTGTGTCCTTCTTGGGAGCGGCATGGCCGCCCGTGATCCTAACGTATATGTCAAAGCTGAATCGGCATTGTCTGCCGGAAAGCGGCGCAGTTAGTCGCTCCGGTGCGGAAATGCAAGCGATTATGGGGCGACCGGCGCTTACAACAGGGGCGTGCGGGTGGCACTGCTTTTTGGTTTGCGAAAGCGCATCCGCGCTTTCGTCCTCGGTGCTAATCGCTCCGCTGCGCTGCGCGGCACCTGCGGTCGCCCGGTTAAGCTCTGTCGGTCGCTGGTCGCGACCGATAACGGCGCAAACTTTCTAAACCTTGGCGGAGCACCGTCCCGAGAGGGACGGCAAGGGCGAACGCCCGCCCGCAGCGGGCGCGCAGCGTAGCGGAGCGCGTCTAGCGAGGACGCGCGCCCGGATGGGCGCGCGAAAAACAAGAAACACCGGATCGCAAAACAAACTACCCCTGGCACGCAGGACAGAACCACGTGCTGCGCCCGCCCTGCACGATGCGGCGGATCGTCCCTTCGCCGCAGGTGAGGCAAGGCTCGCCCTCGCGCCCGTAGACGAGGAAGCGCGTGGCGAAGTAGCCCAGCTCGCCATCGGGCCTGGCATAATCGCGCAAGGTAGAGCCGCCATCGCGGATGGACTGTTCCAGAACGTCGCGAATGGCGGGCACCAGTCTTTCCAGCGCGGGGCGGTAGACGCGCCCGCCGGCCTTGCGCGGATCAATGCCGGCGCGGTGCAGCGCCTCGCACACATAGATATTGCCGAGGCCTGCCACCACTTTCTGGTCGAGCAGCAACAGCTTGATCGCCTGTTTCCTGCCCCGGATCGCGGCGCGCAAACGCTCGACTGTCAGCGCGTCGCCCAGTGGCTCCGGCCCCATGGCGGCGAAGGCGGGCCAGCCATCCAGCGCGTCTGAGCCGACTAGGTCAACATAGCCGAAGCGGCGCGGATCGTTCAGCGCGAAGCGGTGGTCGGCAGTCTCGATCACCAGGTGGTCGTGCTTGTCGTCATCCTCGGGATCGATGCGCCAGCGCCCGCTCATGCCCAGATGAAAAATCATCGTTTGTGCGCGGTCCGTATATATAAGGCCGTATTTCGCCCGCCGACCGAGCGAGGTGACGGTCGATCCGGTGAGCGACTGGCCGAGCCCTGCGGGGAAGGGAAAGCGCATATCGGGACGCCGCAGAACGACGCGCTCGATCCGCGCGCCGTCCAAGAAACGCGCGAGGCCGCGCACAGTGGTTTCGACTTCGGGGAGCTCGGGCATGGCCGCACCCTTTATCACCCTTTGCGCGGGCGACAATTGTCCCTAAGTGCGCTGGCATGAGCAATCCCGACAATGGCACCGTCTCCTTCGGTTACGAAGATGTCGCTCCGGACGAGAAGACCACTCGCGTAGGCGCGGTGTTCTCCAATGTGGCGCGCAAATACGACATCATGAACGATGCAATGTCGGGCGGTATGCACCGGCTGTGGAAAGACCAGTTCGTGCGGCGGGTAAAGCCCCAGCCGGGCGAAGCGATCCTCGATATGGCCGGCGGCACGGGCGATATCGCCTTTCGCATGGCTGCCAAGGGCGCGGAGGTCGTCGTTGCCGACATCAATCAGGACATGCTGGATGTAGGCATCGAACGCGCGATGGAGCGCGGGCTGGATGGGCTCAGCTGGTCACGCCAGAATGCCGAAGAGCTTTCTTATCCTGCACGCCAGTTCGATGCCTACACCATCGTCTTCGGAATCAGGAACGTCACCCATATCGACAAGGCGCTGGCCGAGGCGCAGCGCGTGCTGAAATATGGCGGGCGCTTTTACTGCATGGAATTCAGCACGACCGACTGGCCGGGCTTTAAGGAAGTGTATGACGCCTATTCGCACCGCCTGATGCCCAAGATCGGCAAGGCGATTGCCGATGACGAGGACAGCTATCGCTACCTCGCCGAGAGCATTCGCCGCTTCCCCAAGCCGCCCGAATTCGCGGCGATGATCCGCGATGCAGGCTTCGTGAGAACGCGGGTTGAGAGCATCCTTGGCGGTGCGGTAAACATTCATTCCGGGTGGAAGGTCTGACGGCATGACCCGTCCGGGGACGCATATTTTCCGGCTGCTGAAATGGGGCCGCACACTGGCACGCCATGGCGCGCTGCGGGGAATCGAGAACGATCCCAACACGCCCACGCCGGTCAAGCGCCTGTGCCGTATCGCGCGCTTCGGCACGATCCAACCGCAGCAGCCTGATTATGCAGGGGCCTTTCGCGATATCGGCCCCGCCGCGATCAAGCTGGGCCAGACGCTGGCGACCCGGCCAGACCTCGTTGGCGACGAAGCCGCGCGTAACCTGCTGAGCTTGCAGGACAGTCTGCCGCCTGTTCCTTTCGCCCAGATCGAGCAGGCCATCGAGGCCAGCTTCGAACGGCCGATCGAGGACCTGTTCCAGCATATCGATCCCGAGCCTGTCGGCGCAGCCTCCATCGCGCAGGTACACAAGGGCATCACCAAGGAAGGGCGCACCGTCGCCATAAAGGTGCTGCGCCCCGGCATCCGCGAGCGGTTCGAGAAGGACATTGCGACCTATGAATGGGCCGCCGCGCATCTGGAGGCGATGGGCGGGGAAGCGCAGCGCCTGCGACCGCGCCTCACCATTGCCAATTTCAAGCGCTGGACCAATCGCGAGCTGGACCTGCGGCGCGAGGCCGCCTCGGCGTCCGAACTTGCCGAGAATATGCGCGGTATCGAGCAATACGCCATCCCCGAGATCGACTGGGATCGCACCAACGGCCGGGTGATGACCATCGAGTGGATCGACGGCATCAAGATTTCCAACACCGAGGCGCTGATCGAGGCCGGCCATGATCTGCCGGACCTTGCCAACAGGCTCGTGCTGGCATTTCTCACACAGGCGATCGCCAGCGGCTATTTCCATGCCGACATGCATCAGGGCAATCTGTTCGTGCGGGGCGATGGCACCATCGTCGCCATCGATTTCGGCATTATGGGCCGCATCGACCGGCGGGCGCGGCAATGGCTGGCGGAAATCCTCTACGGCCTGACCACGGGCGACTACAAACGCGTGGCCGAGATTCACTTCGAGGCGCAATATGTGCCGAGCTATCACGATGTGAACGAGTTCGCGACGGCGCTGCGCGCGGTCGGCGAGCCGATGCGCGGCAAGCCGGTGAGCGAGCTTTCCGTGGGCCAGATGCTCGATGGCCTGTTTGCCATCACCCGCGATTTCGATATGCAGACCCAGCCGCACCTGCTGCTGCTGCAAAAGACGATGGTGATGGTCGAAGGCATCGCCACCCAGCTCAACCCGCAGATCAATATGTGGGATGTCTCCGCACCCTATGTGCGCAGCTGGATCCGCGACGAATTGGGGCCGGAAGCGGCCATTGCGGACCGTATCAAGACCGATCTCGATACGCTGCTGAAATTGCCGGACCTGGTGCGCCGCATCGACGAGCGCTTCCCGCCCAAGGGCGGCGCGCCCGAGCAGGTGCCGCTGCCGGAGATCGAACTTTTCTGGGAACGCCGCAAGCGCGAAGCAGAGCGGCGCGGCTGGCTTGGCTATGTGCTGGCGGCAGGCGCGGGTGCAGCGGCGCTGTGGGGCGCGATGGCGGCTGGGATGCTGGGGTAGGACTGGACCTTCCACCGCTCATGCTGAGCTTGCCGAAGCGTCGCTTTTCCTTTGAGCGCGATGCACCCAAAAAAGGACGACCCTTCGACAGGCTCAGGGTGAGCGCAGTTTTGGGTGGATAGCTTCGGCCCGCCATTGAGCAGAGCGCCCGCTCGGTCCACACCAGCCCGATGACCAATCCGCTCGACTGGTGGACATCGCTCGGTCGCCCGCTGGCGCGCCTGCCGCGCTGGGCTGCGGTCGCCGTGCTGGCCGCACTGGTTGCCGCGATGGCATGGAGCACTTTCGCTGTCGCCCCGGTCGACCAGGCGGAAACCGCGCAGGTCGAGGCGCGCGGCGAGGCGTCCGAGGGCGATCTCGCGCTATACCGGACCATTTCGCAGCGTGTCGCCGATGGCGAGCCCTATTACGGCGCGGCGATGGATGAACAGCGCGCGCGCAACTACCCGACCCGCCCATTCGTTGCCGTGCGCCTGCCTACGCTTGCCATGCTTCACAGCGCGATTGGTGTGGACGGTGTTCGCTATCTTTCCGTTGCACTGCTTCTGGCGTGCCTATGGGGTCTCCATCAGCGCCTCTCCGGTACGGTCTCGGATCGCGAACGGATCGCCGCTCTTATCATGCTGGCATTAGGCGGGGCTGCCGTCGCCGCACCGCAAGCGGGGCTGGTGCACGAGGTGCTGGCAGGCATGCTGCTGACGCTCGCCTTCCTGTTTTACACGCCGGAGCGTTGGTGGCCCAGCCTGCTTGCTGCCGGTGCCGCCATCGCCGTGCGCGAGATTGCGGTGTCCTTCGTGCTGCTGTGGTTGGCTTTTGCCGTGACTGGCAGACGCTGGCGCGAAGCTGGCGCATTGGTCGGTCTTCTGGCGCTGTTCGCGGCGATGATGGGGCTACATTATCACCTCGTCGAAATGCGCCGCATGGCGGGCGATCCCGCCTCGCAGGGCTGGGATGCGATGACGGGCTATGCGTTGCCGCTGATGGCGCTCTCCCGCCTCACGGCCTTTCTCGTCCTGCCCGTGACCATCGCCGCGCCGCTCGCCATCCTGCCTTTTGTTGGGTGGCTCGGGCTGGGCGGACGGATCGGCCTGTTCGCCGCGCTGTGGTTTGCAGGCTTCTTCACCGCCATGGCGCTGTTCGCCCGGCCGGAGAATTTCTACTGGGCGCAGCTGGTGCTGCCCGCCTATGTGGCGGGCCTCGCCTTCGTGCCGCGAGCCTTGGGCGAATTGCTGCGCAATTCTCTCGGGCGCAGTGAAAGGCAAAGTTAACCATCATTTGCGATCAGGCCAGCTTGGACTATTGAGCGAGATGGTTAACCGATGCTCCAAGAGCAGATCGACGTGAACGAACGGGAGGACAAGTCGACCAATCCCCGCATCCTGCTGGTGGTGGGCGGTGGTATCGCCGCCTATAAAAGCTGCGAGCTCGTCCGCCTGATCGCGAAAGGCGGAGGAGAGACCAATTGCGTGCTCACCAATGGCGGGTCGCAATTCGTCACGCCGATGGCGCTGGCCGCATTGTCGGGCAACCAAGTGCACACCTCGCTCTGGGACCTGAAGAACGAGGCCGAGATTGGCCATATCCAGCTGAGCCGGGAGGCGGACCTTGTCGTCGTTTGCCCTGCAACGGCAGACCTGATGGCGAAGATGACCGCGGGCATTGCCGACGATCTTGCCACCACGCTGATCCTTGCGACGGACAAGCCCGTGCTGGTCGTGCCCGCGATGAACGTGAAGATGTGGGAGCATCCCGCCACGCAGCGCAATATCGAGACGCTGCAAGCGTCCGGCGTGCGGGTGATGCAGCCCGATGAGGGCGCGATGGCCTGCGGCGAGTTCGGCCCCGGTCGCCTGCCCGAACCGGAAATGGTCTGGCTGGAAATTGCCGACATGCTGGGCGTCGATCCCGGGGCGGTGGGCCGTGACATCGAGGATTACCTTCGCGCCGTGGAAGCGGGCGCTGAAGAAGAGGACGAGGGTGAGTTCGAAACCGATCATCCGGGTGGTCTTGCCGGAATGCTCTCCAGCCTGATCCCGCGCACGACGCCGATCAAGGGCGAGGGCGACGAGGACGAAGACGGCGATCTTGAAGAGTTCGACGGTGATGATCCGGACGGCGAGCCCGGCCCCGACCTGCCCGAGCCCGACTATACCGGCGTCGAACATTTGATGGCGGTGAAGGGCAAGGCCAAGGCTGCGCCGCCCACCGACCGCGAAGCGATCAATCACGAAGTCAATGCGCGGCAGGAAGCGCCGCAGCCTTTCGAGGGCGAGGAAGCGGCAGCTCCGGTCAACCCGCTGGCAGAGCCCGGTGCGGCGCCCGCTCCGGTGGCCGAAACGCTCGACGATTTCGATCCGCTCGAAGGGCAGGCGATTTCCGATATGCCGATGGAAGAGCGCCCGCTCTACGGTAAGCACGTGCTCGTGACCGCCGGGCCCACGCATGAGCCGATCGATCCGGTGCGCTATCTCGCCAACCGTTCCAGCGGCAAGCAGGGCTACGCCATCGCCGCTGCCGCTGCGGCTGCGGGGGCCAAGGTCACGCTGGTCTCCGGCCCGGTCCATTTGCGCACCCCTGCCGGTGTCGACCGCATCGATGTTGAAAGCGCGGAAGAAATGGCGAAAGCCGTGCGCGAAGTGCTGCCGGTCGATACCGCCATCATGGTCGCCGCCGTCGCCGACTGGCGCACGCGCGATTATGCCGATGCGAAGATCAAGAAGCGCGGCTCCGCCCCGCCTGCGCTCGTGCTGACGGAGAACCCCGATATCCTTGCCGGCGTGGCCGCCAGCGCCAAGCGTCCGCCGCTGCTGATCGGATTTGCCGCCGAGACGAACGATGTGGTCGAGAATGCGCGCAAGAAGCGCAAGAACAAGGGCGTCGACTGGATCGTCGCCAACGATGTGTCGGGCGATGTGATGGGCGGGGACGACAACGAAGTGCATCTGGTGCGCGAAGGCATGGTCGAGCATTGGGAAGCGATGACCAAGCAGGATGTCGCCACAAAGCTGATCGAACAGGTCGCCGAAAGGCTTACCGCCGATGCCTGACGCCGCGGTACCCGTGCAAATTCGCCGCCTGCCGCATGGCCACGGGCTGGACCTGCCCGCCTATGCCAGCGATGGCGCGGCAGGCATGGATGTCGTCTCGGCAGAGGACATGATCTTGCGCCCCGGCACGCGCCATGCCGTAAGCACCGGTTTGGCCATGGCGATCCCCGCCGGATACGAAGTGCAGGTACGCCCGCGATCTGGCCTTGCGCTGAAGCACGGCATCACCGTGCCCAACACGCCCGGGACGATCGACAGCGATTATCGCGGCGAACTGAAAGTCATTCTGATCAACCTGTCGGACGATAACTTCCCCATCAAGCGCGGCGACCGCATTGCGCAGCTGGTGTTGGCCCCAGTGACGCAGGCGGCATGGGAAGAGGTCGACGAACTGGACGAGACCGCGCGCGGCGCGGGCGGGTTCGGCTCGACCGGAGGGCATGAACGGCTCTAGCGAGGCCGTGCCAGCTTCGCGAGTACGGCCGGTACGCACCACAAGACAGCGACGAACAGGACCGGGCCCCAGTCGGGCGTTCCGGTGAGTTCTGCCACCAGACCCGTCAACAGCACAGCCGCCGCGCCGAGCGTTGCGATCGATGCGAGCCTGCGGCGCATGGCGATAGCGGCAATCACGCCTCCACCGGCAATGGCGAGGAAAGCAAGGTTGATCGCTTGCCGCTCGCTGCCCACGATACCGACAGCCAGCGTCGCCCAGATCGTGAAGACCGCCACCGCCACAAGCAGCGCCATCGCCAGGCGTGACAGCATGCTGCCGGTCATGCGTACAGCCAGCTCCACGCCGATGCCGAGCAGAGCAAGCAAACAGGCCGCGACGAAGAAATCGCCCGCAGACCACGCGACCTCTTCGGTAAATTGCATGGCGAGCGCGGGAATGGCGAGGATGGCGGCGAGACTACCCCATCCGGCGATGCGCCATCCGGTAAGGCGGCGGGCAGGGGCGGTTGTCATATCGGTCATGTCGGCTCCTTTGACATAAAATCTGTGACCGCGCCTAGCTGCGCCCCTATGTGAGCGGCATGAGCAATTTCTGAGGAATGGCTGAAATGCTTGGCGTCGGGCAATTGCTGGCCTAGCCATCATGACCGATGACCGAGCAGGGCGACCCCATTCATTTCGGCGAATTCACACTGCTGCGCACGCAGCGGCAATTGCTGCGCGGTGACAGCGAGATCGAATTGGGCAACCGCTATTTCGATGCGCTGTTGCTGCTGGTGGAGCGGCGCGGCGAGCTGGTCACGAAGGACGACTTTCTCGGCGCAGTGTGGCGCGGCATCCCTGTCACGGACGAGGCGCTGACCCAGTGCATCCGCGCGCTGCGCAAGGCGCTGGGCGATGTCGCAGGCGATCCGCGCTTTATCCAGACCGTGCCCAAGCATGGCTATCGCTTCATCGCACCGATTGCGGATGGCGGCGAAAATACCAGCCCCGCACACGCTGCCGCTCCGCTCGCGCGGCTGGCCGGGGCGTGCACCCTTGCCGGGGCGTTGGCCGGAGCGACAGGCGGCCTGTTCTACGGCCTTGTGGCATTCGACGGTGAACCCTCCGCAGTGCTCGCCCTCGGTGGCCTGGTCGCCGCGCTGGGAACGATGCTGGCGCAGGCCGGGATCGGATTGCTCACCGGGATCTCCATCACCGGGGCGACAGGCCCGCTGGAAGGCGCGATCATCGGCGCTGCCTGCGGCGCGGCGGTCTGGGTATCGCACGCATCGCATCCGGCGCTGATGCGCTGGAGCACAGTCCTGGCGCTTGGCGTATTGGCTGGGCTCGCACTGCATCTTGCGGGAGGGAGTCTGCTCGGCGGAACGCTGTGGAACCTGCAGCGCGATCTCGGCACGACCGGGCTGGCTTTAGACCAGCTTGGCGGCGGCACGTTTGGCACGAGCGCGCGCATGGCGAGCGCGGCAATCGAAGCGATGGTCTTCACCGCTGCCATTGCATTTGCGGCGCAAATAGCGCGCAAATAGCTAGGGCGGACCATGCTGCCATGGCCCGCCCTTCGCGTGACGTTTGATTGAAAGGATTACCGCTCGTCGCGGCGCACCGGCTGATCTTCCTCGGCTATCGAAATGCGCACGGTCTCACCCGAATTACCGGGGAAATCGGTGAACATGGCTTCCACCAGGTTTGGCACCAGATATTGCAGGCGGTCGGACCGTGATGCGGCCTGCGCGCTGCCCTCGAACAGACGCTCACCCGACGCAGCATCGTCGATCTTCAAATCGATACCGCTGGTATAGACGGTATAGCTGCGCACATCGGCCCCGCGGTGGAAGAACGGATCGTGCCAGCCATAGCCCCAGCGGCGGGTCGGCACATAGGCGATGCGCGTACGGCCACGGCGGTCACGGAAGGCTACCGGCCGGCGGAACGTGCCCCAGCTGCCCCAGAACGGATCGTAGGCACCGAAACCGGCACCGGTCGTGCGGATACGCTCGCGTCCGTCATCGACGCCGTAGTCGAAGCGCACCAGCAGCGTTGCATCTTCGGGCGAAGCGGCCTGGACATAGCCCAGATCTTCCATCTCATCCTCGACATGGTCGGCATAGAGCGAGAATTCGAGCCCGCCCGCCAGCGCCGGATCGTCTGCCACGACGTAGAAGCTCTGCCCCTGCGGTGCAGGCAGCTGCGCTTCGAAACGCGATACATCGGCGCGGAAAGGCGTGGCGCAAGCGGCCAAGCCCATGGCCAGCAAGGGAAGCGTCGCGAACTTGGCGCTGCGCTTCAGGGAAAAGGTCTTCAACATGGTTTTTCTCACATTCAGCAGTGGAAGCACGCGAGGCCCCTCGCTCCAGCGCGCATGAATTTTCACGATGAAGCGGGTTTTATCAAGGGCCGAGTGAACCGCGATTGAACCGCCACATTGACAAATGTTCAATGAAAACAGCTGCAAGGCCGGGTTTTATACTCTTTTTCAACTCCGCCGATCTAAACCGGTTCCGCTGAAGGAGGATCACATGGGTTTCGGCAGTGATGATATCAGCCGCGTGAGTCGCGCAGGCTATTGGAAATTCTTCATCGCCAATCTGGTGGCGATCATCGCGCTGATCGGCGTGTGCTTCACCGCCGCAATGAACGGCGAATTGGCGATCGCCATCATCGCCTTCCTGCTGATCGCGCCCGTGGGAATTTACTTCCGCGTCATCATGATGCGGCGCTGCCGCGATCTGGGTTGGCCGACCTCGCTGCCTTGGATCACCTTCGGGCTGGGGATCGTCGCCAATTTCTACAGCTTCGGCAGCATTGGCGATGCCAAGGGCGCATTCGCAGGTCTTGGTCTGGCGTGGTTGGTCGGAATGATCGATTTCGTGCTGATGATCGTGCTTGGCGTCGTCAAAGGTCGCGAGCCGACCGACTATTCCGCCGTATTCGGCGACGGCCCGGCACTGACGCAGAAGCGAGCCAAGCACGCTGCTGCAATGCCCTCGACGATTAGCGCGCCGCCGCGCGGCGTAGCCGATGGTGACAGCGATGCGATGGACGATGCCATCGCCCGCGCGCTCGATAATTATCGCCGGACCGGTTCCGCCGTGGCAGAAGCGCCCGCCGCTTCGCCGCTAGCGCGAAAGGCCGCGCCGGCACCGCGCGCTGCGCCGCCGCGTGCGGCCGGCTTCGGCCGCAAGATGGTCTAGCGGCGCGCTTGCCCGCGAACGAGGCCGAGCGCCTCATAAGCGGCATCGAGTGTGGCTGAACCAAGCTCGCGCGCCTGCGCCGCACCGCGCGCCAGGATCGCGTCCAGCTGTTCACGGTCGTCCTTCATTTCCACGAAGCGGTCGCGGATGGGCGAGAGGGTGGACACCATCAGGTCCGCCAAAGCGGGCTTGAATTTGCCGAAACCCTCGCCGCCGAAATCGCGCAGGACATCGTCCGGCGTCGTGCCGGAAAGCGCGGCGTAAATGCCGACGAGGTTCTGCGCTTCGGCGCGGCCTTCCAGTCCCTCGACATCGCTCGGTAGCGGCTCGGGATCGGTCTTCGCCTTCTTCACCTTTTGCGCCATCGTATCGGCATCGTCGGTCAGGTTGATGCGGCTCATATCCGACGGGTCGGACTTGCTCATCTTCTTCGTGCCATCGCGCAAGGACATGATCCGCGCGGCGGCAGGCGGGATGAACGGCTCGGGTAGGGCGAAGACGGGCGCATCATCCGATGCAAAATCGCCGTTGAATTTCTGCGCGATGTCGCGTGCCAGCTCCAGATGCTGCTTCTGGTCCTCGCCGACCGGAACGTGCGTCGCCTGATATAGCAGAACATCGGCCGCCTGCAGCACGGGATAGCCGAACAGCGCGACGGATTGACCCTCGCGGTTCTTGCCCGCCTTGTCCTTCCACTGCGTCATGCGATTGAGCCATCCCATCCGCGCGGTACCCATCAACAGCCATTGCAGTTCTGCATGGGCGGGTACTTGCGCCTGGTTGAACAAAACGCTTTTCGCCGGATCGATGCCGCAGGCGACCAGCGCGGCGGTCATTTCCAGCGTGTGGGCGGAAAGCTGCGCGGGATCGTGCGGCTGCGAAATGGCGTGCAGGTCCGCCAGGAAGAACAAACATTTGTCACCGGCAGCCATCTCGTCCTGCATGCGCACCCAGTTGCGGATCGCGCCGAGGTAATTGCCGAGCGTCAGATTGCCGGTGGGCTGGATGCCGGAAACAACGATCATGATTTGGTCGGGTCTTTCTTGGTCATGAAAATGGCGATGCGCTGCCTGCTGACGGCGCCGAGCGCGAAGGCCGCGCCGAAATAGACGATGACGGCGCAGGCGACCAGTGCAGCCAGCGCTGCCAGCTGTTCCAGGACGCCTGCATCGTAAAGCGGGGTCAGCAGATCGCGCGTGTAATAGAGCGCCGCGCCCATGGCGATGGCGGCCAAAAGCTGGCGGGCGAGGCGCCCGAGCAGCGGCCAGTCGAGCCGATAATAGCCGCGAACGCGCAGCACGACGTACAGAATCGCGCAATTGAGCCAGGCGCCGATGGCGCTCGCCGCCGCCACGCCTTCCACGCCGAAGCGCTGGAGGAAGGCGATGTTGAAGCCGATGAAGACGGCCAGCGCAGCAAAGGCGGCATAGACGGGCGTCTTGGTGTCCGAGCGGGCATAGAAGCTGGGCACCAGCACCTTTACCAGCACATAGGCCGGTAGGCCCGCCACCAGCACGGCGAGTACGCCGCCGGTCATCGCCGCATCCTCTGCATCGAAGCGGCCGCCGCCGAAGATCATAGTGATGAACGGCACTGCACAGATGGAAAGGGCGACGGCGGCAGGGAGGGTCAGCAGCATGCCAAGTTCGATGGCATTGGACTGGATGCGCGCCGCGCCGTCGCGGTCGTTAGCGCCGACGAATTTGGAAAGGCTCGGCAGTATGGCGGTGGACAGCGCGATGCCGATAATGCCCAGCGGCAACTGGTTCAGCCGGTCAGCATAGTTCATCCAGCTGACCGCGCTGCCTTCCAGCTGGTTGAGGAAATAGACCTGCAGCAGGGTATTGATCTGGTATGCGCCGCCGCCGATTGCTGCCGGGAGCGCAATCCAGCCGAGCCGCTTAACCTCCGGCGTCACCTTGGGCCGTGTGAACCAGCGCGGGCGGAATCCTTCGACATGCGCCCAATAGAGCAGCCAGCCCAGTTGCAGCACACCCGCAACCGGTATGGCCCAAGCGACGACATAGCCTTTCAGCAACACGTCGCCTTCGGCGCCGTAGCTGGTCTGCAAATAGAGCAGCGCTCCGATCAGCACGATGTTGAAGATGATCGGGAAACTCGCGCCCGGTCCGAAGCGCGAGACGGAATTGAGCATGCCGGTCAGCAGCGTCACCACGCTGACGAGCAGGATGTAGGGGAACATGATCCGCGCGAAATCGATCGAATAATCGAGCTTTTCCGGCGTGATATCGTCGTCGGACAGCAGCCGGATGACGCCGGGCATGGCGATCTGGAAGATAGCCGTCAGCAGGATCAGCGCGGGCACGAAAACGCTGATGACATCCTGCGAGAAGCTGCGCGCCTGCTCCAGCCCGGTCTCGCCGGCTTCGTTCGTCTCGGCGTGGAGGCGCTTGGAGAACATGGGCACGAAGGCAGCGGAAAAGGCGCCCTCCGCGAAAAGGCGCCGGAACACGTTGGGGATGATTAGCGCCTGAAACCAGGCATCGGTCACTTCATTTGCGCCGAGCACGCGGCTGAAGATCATCTCGCGCGCAAGGCCCGCCACCCGGCTCACCATGGTGAGCGAGCCGATCGTGCCGACATTCTTGAGCAGGCTCATGCTAGCGCGCTCCCAAGAACGACCGCTCGCGCTGAGCTTGTCGAAGTGCGGGCGCAGTATCGCATGACATTTCGTCCTTCGACAGGCTCAGGACGAACGGAGGCGCCTATGCTTCGCCGCCAGCAGGCGCTTCGGCGGCCTGTCCGGCTGCTTCGGCAGCGCGCTTCTGCTGCAGCTGCTGGACGTAGAGACCGTTGAAATCGATGGGATCGAGCATCAGCGGCTGGAAGCCTGCGTCGCGGATGGCATCGGATACTACGCGGCGTGCGAAGGGGAACAGCATGCGCGGCGCTTCGGCATAGAGGAAAGCGTGCGCCTGTTCCTCGCGCATGTTGCGAAGGCCGACCAGGCCGCAATAGGTCAGGTCGACGATATAGGCGGTGCCTTCTTCGGCCTTGGCGGTCACCGTGATGCGCAGACCCAGCTCGGTCACTTCCTCGCTCACCTTGGTCGCGGCGATGTTGAACTGCACATCCATCTGCGGCGCGTCTTTCCAGCGGAAGGATTGCGGCGCTTTCGGGTTCTCGACCGACAGATCCTTCACATATTGCGAGATGATGCCCGCGGTGGGCGCGGTGTCGGCACCATTGCCCGCAGGTGCTGCATCCAGATCGGTGAGAACGTCGTTTTCGTCGGCCATGATGTAAGTGTCTTTCGATTCGGTTGGAGCGCCGCTTGCATTGCGCAGCGCTGGGATAAAATGCCGGGCGCGCCTACCACCCCTGCCTGCCGCTCGCAATGGTCCGCGCATAGCACGTTGCGAGACGAAAGTGGGTGTTGCCGCGAGGTTTCAGGACCCGGTAAGGCGCTTGTTCATTTGATATTGCATACTATCTGGTTCACTATGGCCGCCAAGGCGCGCTGCACGCCGGTTTTGCAGGCAGATTAGGAAGATTTGTGGGTACCATCGCTGAAATCGTCATCCTTGCCATGATCGCAGCCTTTCTGGGCATGCGCCTCTATTCCGTGCTGGGCCGCAAGGCGGAGCATGAGGAAGAGATCATTCAAGGCCGTTTCAAGCAGGAAGAGGAAGCGCGCGACGTGCCTCCGCCCACAGCCACTGGCGCCGATTCTGCCCGCGTGGAGCCGGTGATCGCAGGCTTTCCGCCCGCTATCGAGCGGGGCCTGCGCGAGATTTCCACGGCAGACCGCAATTTCGAACTCATCGGCTTCATGGAAGGCGCGAAAGGCGCGTATGAAGTCGTGCTCGAAGCGTTCTGGCAGGGCGACAAGGAAGAGCTGCGCGAACTGTGCGACGATGATGTATATCAAAGCTTCGCCGCCGCCATCGATGAGCGTGAGGCCATGGGCGTCACGCTGGATAACAAGCTGATCCGGATCGAAGACAGCACTGTCCATTCCGCCCAGCTCGACGGCAAGATCGCTCGCATTGCGGTGATCTTCGTGTCCGACATCGCCAGCGTCACGCGCGACAAGGATGGCAATGTCATCGCCGGTTCGCTGGACGACGCGGTCGAGAGCCGCGACATCTGGACCTTCAGCCGCGACATCCGCAGCGACAATCCGCAGTGGCTGCTCGACGAGACCGACATCGGCTGATAGCTGGACGGGCATGACCAAGGCCCGCTTCCTTTCGCTTATCCTTGCAGGATCGCTTGCGGCCTGCGGGCCCATCATCCCGCAGGGAAGCGCGCCTGCGCCTGTAGTGCCGCCCGCCGCAACGGGCGCGACCGCTGCGCTGCTGGGGGCCGCGCTTGCACCTTCGGTCGATCTGCAGGCATTCGGCAATGCCGAATTGGCCGCCGATTTCGATGCTTTCCTGCTGTCCTGCCCTGTCGCCACCAGCCGCGAAGACGTCTCCGGCCTCACGCGGCCTGCCGATTGGGAGGCCCCATGCAATGCCGCGGCTGGCTGGCCTCGCGAGCGGGCTGCCGAGTTCTTCAACACGCAGTTCACACCTGTGCGTGTCGGCAGCGGAGAAGCCTTTGCCACCGGCTATTTCGAGCCTGAAATAGCAGGCAGCCGTACTCGCCGTTTCACAA
This sequence comes from Aurantiacibacter gangjinensis, assembly GCF_001886695.1. Classification (GTDB taxonomy): domain Bacteria; phylum Pseudomonadota; class Alphaproteobacteria; order Sphingomonadales; family Sphingomonadaceae; genus Alteraurantiacibacter; species Alteraurantiacibacter gangjinensis. The sequence continues at coordinate 17,153 of NZ_CP018098.1, forward strand.
GTGACCTGCCGGTCTACGGCATGCCCGCCGATCTGGAGCGTTGCTGGCGCGAAGACATCGCCGAGAGCGAGCGTACAGGCCGCGCACCGCTCAGTCGCCGCCTGCCAGACGGGCGCTGCGTCGAATATGATACTCGCGCCGAGATCGAGGACGGCTCGCTGGAAGGCCGGGCACCGGTGATTGGCTATGCTGCCGACCCGATCGAATTTTTCTTTCTGCAGATCCAGGGTTCGGGACGCCTGGCAGACGCCAATGGCGAAGTGCTGCGCATCGGTTATGCCGGGCAGAACGGCCACGGCTATACCGGCATCGGCCGCGTCATGCGCGAGCGCGGCCTGATCGGCGACGGCACGCCTTACGCCACATCCATGCAGGGCATCATCGCCTTTCTGCGCGACCATCCGGAGCAGGGGCGCGCCATCATGCGCGAAAACGAAAGCTGGGTGTTCTTCCGCGAGCTGACGGGCGAAGGGCCGATCGGCTCTATCGGTGTGCCCGTGCGCGCGCGGCAGGCCGTGGCGGTCGATCCGAAATACGTGCCCTATGGCGCGCCGGTGATCCTCGATCTCGACCGCGACATCGCGGACGGACTGTGGATCGCGCAGGATACAGGCGGCGCCATTCGCGGCGCGAACCGTTTCGATACGTTCTGGGGCGCTGGCGCGGATGCGCGCGAGATTGCCGGCGGAATGAGTTCGCGCGGGCAGGCCGTGGTGCTTTTACCGGTAGCGGCCGCCGCCCGACTTTCGCGATGAGCGCGCCGCCGCGCGGTCTCAGCGCGTCGGAAGCGGAGGCGTGGGCGAAGCTGGCGAAGACCGTGACCCCGCTCGACAAAATTCCTCCCCCGATGGGGGAGGGGGACCAGCCACAGGCTGGTGGAGGAACCCCCTCGGAAACGGCTGCAAAACAATCAGCCCCGCGCAAGCCCGTAACGGCGCCCCTCCGCCCCGGACCTACGGTCGGCGGTCCCCCTACCCGGATTGGGGAGGACCGAGGCGGTCTCGACTCCCACTGGGAACGCCGCCTATCCCGCGATGGCACCCAGCCCGATTTCACGCTCGATCTGCATGGCCACACGCTCGACCAGGCCTATCGCCGCCTCGATGCGGGGATCACCCAGGCCAAGGCGATGGGCGCCCGGCTGGTGCTGGTGGTGACCGGCAAGCCGCGCCCGGTCGACGCGGCGGACCGCGGCGCGAAGCGCGGGGCGATCCGCGCGAAAATCCTCGACTGGCTGGCGGCGGGCCAGCACGCGCCGGACATCGCTGCGATCAAAAAAGCGCACCGCCGCCATGGTGGCGACGGTGCGCTATACCTGGTGCTGCGCCGGAGCCGATAGGCGCTTGGCGCACCGGGCATTACCGATCAGCCAAGCAGCAGAACATTCATCAGTCGGCCGTCGATCACGAAGGAGAAGATGCCCGGGATCATCAGCGCACCGAGGAACAGCCCGATGATTTCGTTGCGATGCTTCTTGAAATTGCGGGCGCGGGCGCTGGTGATGATCATCCATGCGGCGCGGTAGGTCATGGGCACGAAGATATGGATCCAGCTGAAGTTGCCGAGGCCGTGGATCCACAGCGTGCTGGTGGCAGTGACCACCATCAGCGCGACCCACAGCTTGCCCAGCTGCTTGTGCATCGGCGTGCCCTTGGGGGCGAGCAGCAGGTAGAGGCCCAGCGGCACACATGGCACGACCGTGGCGACATGGACGGCGATCGCCCAGTTCTGCAGATGCGGCAGGTCCGGCGTCAGGCCGAGAATGCCGCGCATGATGGCGATGACGCACAGCGTGGTCATCGCGCTGCCCGCAACGATCACGATGCCGCGGGTCAGCGGACCCAGGTCGAGCGCGCCGGCAGGGCGGTGGAACGGGTTGAGATAAGCGTTGACGGTAGCAAGTGCAGTCATGGTTTCGGCTCCATTCGTTTGCGATGGACTTGTTGTGCCCGATGCCCGCCCGCCCGCAACGCCATCTACGCGGGCAGCGCAGATCCTGCGTAAAATGCGCGGATTTCCGCCTGTTTGCCACTTTACGAAGCGCGAATGGGCGCTAGGATTTGCAGCGCATGAGCGAAATGGCACCCAAAAGACGCGGCTTTGTGCGCGGCTTGCTGATCGATCTGTCGGTGATGACTCTGATCGGCGTCGTGCTGGCACTGATCGGACCGTTCGGCAGCTTCAACGATCCCCTCGCCATACGATTGATCGTATGGGTCGGCTTCGCTTGGATCGGTTATGCGCTCTATTCCCCGATAGACGCGGTGGCGCAGCGTCTGGCTCCCGCGCTCGATCTGCCGGTGTGGACATTGCGGCTGGCAGGCGTTCTCCTGTCCTCGATCCCGATGGCGGTCGTGGTGTGGGTCTTGCCGCGCGGTTTTGGAAGTCTGCAATGGCCGGGCGCCAGTGCGGCGCTGGAGCATTATCTCTACGTCGCCTTTATTGGCGGACTGATCACGGTGGTGAACAGCCTGTTCCAGAAAGGTGCGGCAGAGCCGCGCATCGTCACGCCGCCGCCTGTCCCCGACGAGCTGCGGCCGGAACACAGCCAGCCCGATCCGGCCAACCGCTTGATGGACAGGCTTTCCCCGGAGATGGGCGTGGACCTGATCGCACTGGAAATGGAAGACCATTACGTGCGCGCGCACACGGCGCTGGGCAGCGAACTGCTGCTGATGCGGATGCGCGACGCGGTGGCGGAACTGCATCCGGTGCAGGGCGAGCAGGTGCATCGCAGCTGGTGGGTGGCGCGCGGGGCGGTGGCCGATGTGAAGCGCGACGGGCGCAATATCCAGCTTGTGCTGGATAACGGGCTGGAAGCGCCCGTCAGCCGCGCGAATGTGCAGCGCCTCAAGGATGAAGGCTGGCTGTAATCCCGCGCCGCCGCGCCAGCGCATTCTTTCCCGACACCAGCCCAGCGCCCACCAGAGCGAAGAACAGCGCCAGCACGATATTGGCAATGATGAAGCCTGCTGCGCCTTGCGCGGGCAGGTCGAGGAAGAAGTAGGCGTAGAAACCGGTCAGCTCGCCATGCACGAATGCAAAGGCGCCATAGGCCAGCGGCGGCACCATGATGGCAGGCACGACCGACCAGACGCGCGGGTTCGGCGGCGTGAAGGCGAGCCACCAGGCGACAGTCGCCAGCGGCACGAAGGTATGATGGAACTGGTTGGTGATGCGGTCCAGCCCGACCGGATCATGCGTCGCGGCAAGCAGGCCCCAATAGACGACGCCTACCACGGTGATGGCCGTAGTCAGCGCCGCCATCACCGCGCGCGGCGGTTGGCCGCCCAGCGCAATCCACGCCATGACGAGGCACGCGGCGACATTGCTCCAGATCGTGAAGTAGCGCAGCATCGCTCCAAGGTTCTGCAGTATCGAGCCGTCCCCCAGCGTCGTCTGCACGGCCAGCGCGGCAAATGCGCATAGCGCAATGATCGCCGCAAGCACGCGCGCACGCGGTGTCGGTCTGGTGTTTCCACTATTCGGCATAGCCGCCTTCTGGACTCCCGCGCGGCAAAGGAAAAGCCCCCCGGCAGGCGCGCTGCCGGGGGGCTCTCTCATCCGCAGCCATTTTGATGGGGGAGCTGCGGACCGTGAACGGCTGCTTAGGATCAGCCGTGATATTTGGCGTGGCTCAGATCGAAGCGATCCGCGTCCATCACTTTTTTCCATGCCGAGACGAAGGTGTGCACGAAACGCTCCTCTCCGCCCGCTTCGGCAAAGACTTCCGCCACGGCGCGCAGCTGCGAGTTGGAGCCGATGACGAGATCGGTGCGGGTGGCGCGGTAAGTCTCCTCGCCGCTGGACCGGTTGCGCCCGACGAATTCCTCGTCGCCGCTTTCGTCCACCATTTCCCACTTGGTGTCCATGGACAGCAGGTTGACGAAGAAGTCGTTCGACAGCGTGCCCTTGCGGTCCGTGAAGACACCGTGGCTGGAATTGCCGGTATTGGCGCCCAGCACGCGCATGCCGCCTATCAGCGCCACCATTTCGGGGATGGAAAGGCCGAGCAGGTGCGCCCGGTCGACCAGCATGTCTTCGGTTTTTACCGATGCCTTGGTCTTCAGGTAGTTGCGGAACCCGTCGGCAAACGGCTCCAGCGGCTCGAAGCTCTCGGCATCGGTATGCTCGTCACCCGCGTCGCCGCGACCGGTACTGACATCGACGCTGACCGAATGGCCGCCATCCCTGGCCGCCTTTTCGATTGCCGCCGCGCCGGCCAGCACGATGGCATCGGCCATGGAGAGGCCGCCGCGAAGCTCGTCGAGCTTGGAAAGCACCTTGTCCAGCTCCGCCGGGTCGTTGGCTTCCCAGTCCTTTTGCGGGGCAAGGCGCACACGGGCACCGTTTGCACCGCCGCGATGGTCGGAATTGCGATAGGTGGAGGCAGACGCCCAGGCCGCTTTCACCAGTTCGGACACGGTCAGCCCGCTATCGAGAACGGCGCTCTTGAACGAAGAGACGTCGCTATCGGAAGGCGTAGAACCGGCGGGCACAGGATCCTGCCAGATCAGGTCCTCGGCCGGCACTTCCGGCCCCATGTAACGCACCTTCGGGCCCATATCGCGGTGACACAGCTTGAACCATGCGCGGGCGAAAGCATCGTCCAGCGCAGCCTGATCGTCGCGGAAGCGCTCGGAAATCTTGCGATAATCCGGGTCCATCTTCAGCGCCATGTCGGCGGTGGTCATCATGGTCGGCACCTTTTTGGAAGGATCGCGCGCATCGGGCGCCATGTCTTCCTCGTCGGGGTTTACCGGCTGCCATTGCTTCGCGCCTGCCGGGCTTTCGACCAGCTCGTAATCGTATTTGAACAGCAGGCGGAAATAGTCGCCGCCCCACTGGGTGGGGTTGGGCGTCCACGCGCCTTCGATGCCGGAGGTCGTAATATTGCCCGCGTCGATCTCGTCCTGATCGTTCAGCCAGCCGAAGCCCTGCAGGGCCAGAACTTCGCTTTCAGGCGCGCCGCCGAATGTGTCGGCAGGCTTGGCACCGTGCGCCTTGCCAAAGGCGTGGCCACCGGCGGTGAGAGCGACGGTTTCCTCGTCATTCATCGCCATGCGCCCGAATGTCTCGCGCATGTCGCGCGCGCTTTGCAGCGGATCGGGATTGCCGCCCGGCCCTTCGGGATTGACGTAGATCAGGCCCATTTGGATCGCGGCGAGCGGGTTCTCCAGCGCCTTGCCTTCATCCGGATTGATCCGCGTTTCCACGCCTTGGTCGACCCACAGCTCTTCCGTGCCCCAATAGACCGTTTCGGGCTCGAACACGTCCTTACGACCGCCGCCAAAGCCGAAGACGGGGCCGCCCATGCTTTCGATGGCGACATTACCGGTGAGGATGAAGAGGTCCGCCCAGCTGACGGCCTTCCCGTATTTCTGCTTGATCGGCCAGAGCAGGCGACGCGCCTTGTCGAGATTGCCATTGTCGGGCCAGCTATTGAGCGGGGCGAAACGCTGTTGCCCGCTGGAAGAACCGCCGCGCCCGTCGCCCGTGCGATAGGTGCCCGCAGCATGCCATGCCATGCGGATGAAGAACGGGCCGTAATGGCCGTAATCTGCCGGCCACCAGGGCTGGCTGTCGGTCATCAGCGCGGTAAGATCGGCTTTCAGCGCATCGTAATTGACCGTATTGAACGCCTGCGCGTAATCGAAATCCGCGTCATAGGGATCGGCGCGCTTGCCGTCTTCCGTCAGGATATCGAGCTGCAAGGCATCGGGCCACCAATCGCGATTGGTGCGGCCATGCAGGCTGCGCGCCTCGCCATGGCCCATCGGGCATCCGCCGGAAATCGAACCTGTTTCTGCGTCCATCAGTCGTGCTCCTCTCACAAAGACTCGTGTCTTCAATGCGGGAGAGGATGCGCTTGTGCCGCTGATTAGTCTAATCGATTAGTTGGCAGTGATTGATCGGTTTTGACGCAGTCTTTCGATGAGCGCTCGTTTGGTGCAGGCAATGTAAAACGACCCGGCTCCGCATCACGGAACCGGGTCGCTCTGATGTCCACGCCGTGACGCAATCACGCAGCCTGCGCGATATCCTCTGCCGTTTCGTTGCGGATGAGGTAGTCGAAAGCCGACAGTGCGGCTTTGGAGCCTGCGCCCATGGCGACCACGATCTGCTTGTACGGCACGATAGTGCAATCGCCTGCGGCGAAAATGCCCGGCAGATTGGTCGCGCCATGGCCATCCACTTCGATCTCACCGTGCTGCGAAAGCGCGATGCCGCTTTCGGCCAACCATTCTGTATTGGGCACGAGGCCGATCTGGATGAACACGCCTTCCATGGGCAGTTCACGCACCTCGCCGCTCTCGCGATCTTCGTAGGAAAGGCCGGACACCTTGCCGCCATCGCCGGTGACCTCGGTCGTCCTGGCACTGGTGATAATATCGACATTGCTCATGCGGCGCAGCTTGTCCTGCAGCACCTGGTCGGCGCGCAGCTGGCTGTCATATTCGATAAGGGTCACATGGCCGACGATATTGGCAAGGTCGATCGCGGCTTCCACGCCGCTATTGCCACCGCCGATCACGGCCACGCGCTTGCCCTTGAAAAGCGGCCCATCGCAATGCGGGCAATAGGCGACGCCCTTGTTGCGATACTCCTGCTCTCCCGGCACGCCCAGTTCGCGCCAGCGCGCGCCGGTGGCGAGGATGAGGCTGCGCGCTTTCAGCACGGCGCCATTGGCGAGGTGCAATTCATGCATCCCGCCGGCCTTTTCCGCAGGCACCAGCTTTTCGGCAGCGGCGAGGTTCATCATGTCGATTTCGGCATGCGCTTTCACCTGACCGTCCAGTTCGCTGGCCAGCTTCGGGCCTTCGGTATAGGCAGTGCCCGGCAGGTTCTCGATGCCCAGCGTATCGTTCAGCTGTCCGCCGAAGCGTTCTGCCGCGATGCCCGTGCGAAAGCCCTTGCGCGCTGTGTAAATGGCGGACGCAACGCCTGCCGGACCGCCGCCCACGATCAGCACTTCGAAGGGCTTCTTGGCGGAAAGCTTTTCAGCTGCCTTGTCGGCGGCGCCGGTGTCGAGCATTGCGAGAACCTCTTCGAGGCTCATCTTGCCGTTATAGAACACCTCGCCGTTCCGATAGGTGGCGGGCACGGCCATCACCTCGCGGCGCTCGACCTCGTCCTTGAAGGTGCCGCCTTCGATCAGCGTGGCAGTGATGCGCGGATTGGTCAGCGCCATCAGCGTGAGCGCCTGCACCACGTCCGGGCAATTGTGGCAGGAGAGCGAGAAATACATCTCGAAATCGTGCTCGCCTTCAAGCGCAGCGATCTGGTCGAGAACATCCTGCTCTACCTTGGGCGGATGACCGCCCGCCCACAGCAGGGCCAGCACCAGCGAGGTGAATTCGTGGCCCATCGGCAGACCGGCGAAGCGCACCGCGCGCGCATCGTCGTCACCGCGGCGGATCAGGAAGCTGGGCCTGCGCGCATCGTCGCCATCGAAGCTGGCTGTCACCAGGTCCGACAATGCGGCGATCTCTTCCAGCAACTCGCGCGTCTGGGCGGATTTCTCCCCATCGTCCAGCGAGGCGACAAGCGTCACCGGCTCGCGCAGATTGCCGAGATAGGTGCGCAGCTGGTCTGTCATCGTCTGGTCGAGCATGGCGAAGTCCTGACATGGAATTTTGAGAATTGGGGCGACGTTGAGACCCGGGGCCAAGGGAGGGGGGATGCCCCGGGTCTCGTCGCGACCCGATCCGAGGGGGCTCGGCTCGGGAAGGGCGCGGCAGGTCTGAAAGCCTGCTCGCGCCGGGGGGTGATGCCTAAATGGCGATTTAGATCTTGCCGACAAGGTCCAGCGAGGGTGCCAGCGTATCCTTGCCTTCTTCCCAAGCGGCCGGGCAGACCTGGCCGGGATTGGCGCGGACATATTGCGCGGCTCGGATTTTGCGGACCAGCTCGTTGGCATTGCGGCCCACGCCTTCGCAGGTCTGTTCCATCAGCTGGATCACGCCGTCGGGATCGACGACGAAGGTGGCACGGTCGGCAAGGCCGACGCCTTCACGCAGCACATCGAAATTGCGCGCAAGCTCGTGGTTCTGGTCACCCAGGAAGGGGAAGGCCAGCTTGCTGATCTTGTCGCTGGTGTCGTGCCATGCCTTGTGGCTGAAGTGGGTGTCGGTGGACACGCCATACACTTCGACATCCAGCTTCTGCAGCATGTCGTAATGCTCGCCCAGGTCTTCCAGTTCCGTCGGGCAGACGAAGGTGAAGTCGGCCGGGTAAAAGAAGAACACCGCCCACTTGCCGCGCACGTCCTCGTCCGTCACGTCGAAGAAGTCTTTGCCGGCCTGGAAGGCGGTGGCTTTGAACGGCTTTATGTCGGTGCCGATGATACCCATGGAAAATACCTTTCTGATTGGTGCGTTTGGAAACTCAACGCCCTGCAGGTAGTGATTGTTGCGATGCAAAAAAGCGATTTTGTGCGATAGCGAACATCGAAATAATCGATCAACGCGGCGCATGGAAAGAAAAGCGTCGCGCCGCGTTGGTTACAATCGTTTCGGCGTCTCCACAAAGGCGGGAAAAGCTGGTAAATCGCTCGATATGAGGGACATTATCCAGCTCTCGCGCATGCCCGTGGCCCGCATTCGCTGGGCGGGCATCGATATCGCTATCGACCTGCGCAGCGCAGCGTTGAGCCTGACGGTCACATTCTCCATCCTCGCCGTGCTGGCCAATAGCTGGCAGCAGCGACTGGCAGAGACGGCCTCGACCTCCTCGATCATCAGCGTGAACGCGGCGCCTCAGGAAGAAGAACCGGTCGTGCCACCGCCGCCACCACCGCCCGAAGAAATCGCGGCCACTTCCGGTACGGCGAGCGCCGCCCCGATCGCAGCGCCCGACATGGCATCGGCGATGCAGGTGCCCATGGTGCAGCTACCCAGCGATTTCGTGCGGCCGGCGGCGCCTTCCGCATCCTTCGATCTCAATGGTCGCGGGCGCGGCGAGATTGCGGCGGGCGGCACGGGAGAACGATTTGGCGGCGGCGCAGGCGATGGGCAGGGCGATGGTAGCGTGGCGACCCGCAGCGGCGATTATCGCGACCTGCGCTGGGCGCCCACGATGAACCACCGCGCGCTCTATGCCTATTATCCGGAAGAGGCTCTGGACGAGCGGATGGCCGCCACCGTCCTGCTCGACTGCATCGTCGAATGGCCCGATACGGTGAGCGATTGCCGCCTGATCCGCGAAAGCGTGGGCGGCTGGGGCTTTGCCGAGGCCGCGCTCGCCGCCGAGGAGGTCTACCGCGTGGAACTGCGCGATGGCGACGGCAACCGCGTCTACAATGAGCGCTTTACGATCAGGGCGCAGTTCAGGCCTTAGGTTTGTGATCCGGCATCCGCCGGATCATCCTCGCTAGACGCGCAGGCAAGCTGCGCCCGCTGCGGGCGGGCAGTCGCCCTTTGTCGGCACGTTAGTGTGCCGAGCTATGCAGACTTTTGTGCCGCGACGTTCTTCACATCCGAGGCCTTGCGGCGGTCGATATGGGCCATGGCGATGGGGGCGAGGGCGCCGTGGATCGCGATGGAGACCAGTGCGGTGATGACCGTCACCCGCCAGATCGGCTCCGGATCGCCGAATGCGCCGGTGCTTGCCGTCGCCAAGCCAAAGGCGACATAGAAAAAGCTGCCCATGCCGCGAATGCCGAAGAACGCGATGGCGAGTTTCTGGAACATGTCGCCGCGCGTCGGCAGCAGGGCGATCAATCCCGCAAGCGGTCGCAGCACGAAGACCAGCGCCAGGGCCAGCCCCACTTCACGCCAGCTCGTATCGAGCAGGAGGCCGGATGCGGCGAACGTACCGAGCCACACCAGCAGCGTTGCCAGCAGGATTTTCTCGGCCTGCTCGCCAAAGGCGTGCGGCTTGCTGGCATAGGTATCGTTATCGGTGCCGCGCGTGCAGTTGCGGCCCGCGCGCGCTGCCAGGAACACGGCGAGGAAGCCATAGCCCTCGAACGCCTCGGTCAGCCCATAGACGAAGAAGGTCGTGCCGAGAAACACCAGCCCCGCATTCGCGCCGCCCAAAGCCATGTCGCCATGCCTGCTGGTGACGAAGCTCGCGACCAGCCAGCCCGCGCCATAGCCGACGATGCAGGCCGCAGCGATGCGATAGCCGACATCCCAGACCAGCCAGTCGCCCGCCACGGCAGACAGGCTCTCGCCAATGCTTGCCCCGCCGAATTCTGCCACCGCGATGGCCAGCCACACGAAAGGAAAGGCGAGGCCGTCATTCAGCCCCGCTTCCGCCGTCAGTGACACACGCACATCGTCCTCGTCGCCTTCATTCGGCCCTTCGACCGCGACCGAGCGCGCCAGCACCGGATCGGTCGGCGCAAGGCTGGCGGCGACCAGCAGCGCAGCGCCAATGCCGAGCCCCGCCCATACGCCCAGCAAGTATACGCCCACGATCGTCAGCGGCATGGTGACGGCCAGCAGCATGATCGAATGCTGCCAGCCCGCGAGGCCGCCCGTCCTGTCGACTGCCAACCCCGCGGCTGCCAATGCGATGATTACGATCAGTTCCGTCGCATGCTCGATGATGAGCACTTGCGTGTAGCCATCCAGCGGATTGGGGATCGGCATGGCGAAAGGCGTGAACGCCAAGAGTCCGCCCGCCATCACATAGATGGTCGGCACGCTGATCAGCCGGCGCCCACACACCATAGGTAGCGCCGTGAGCCCCAGCAGGCCGAGGCCGAGCACGAAATAGACGATATCTTTCGGGTCGACGATGAACGGGTCCATCAGTCTCTCTCGCCCCCGCACTGCGCCCGGTGCAGCAATTTCTGGTCCGCCAACACCAGCGCCATCATGGCCTCGACCACCGGCACGCCGCGAATGCCGACGCATGGGTCGTGACGGCCCTTGGTGCGGATCTGCGTCGCTTCGCCATCCCTCGTCACCGTATCGACCAGCGTCAGGATCGAACTGGTCGGCTTGAAGGCCACGCGGCAGGTGACCGGCTGGCCGGTGGAGATGCCGCCCGCCGTGCCGCCCGAATGGTTGGCGGCGAAGGACACCGCGCCGTCTTCACCCGGGGCCATGGCATCGGCATTCTCCTCGCCGGACCGGCGCGCTGCGGCAAAACCGTCTCCGATCTCCACGCCCTTCGTGGCGTTGATCGTCATCATGGCAGCAGCGATTTCGCTGTCGAGCTTGGCATAGACGGGCGCGCCCCAGCCGGGCGGCACGCCGGTCGCCTCGCACGCCACCACCGCGCCGATGGAGGAGCCTGCCTTGCGCGTTGCATCGACAACGCCTTCCCAATCGGCGGCAGCCTGCGCGTCAGGACAGAAGAAGGGATTGGCAGCGATCTGTTCGGCATCGAAATTGGCGTAATCCATGGCGTGCGGGCCGATAGCTTCGACCCAGCCCGTAATTGCCACTTCGGGGATGACCAGCCGGGCAATCGCGCCCGCCGCCACCCGCGCCGCCGTTTCGCGCGCGCTGGAGCGACCTCCGCCGCGATAATCGCGAAAGCCGTATTTCGCATCATAGGCATAATCGGCATGGCCGGGGCGATAGGCCTTGGCGACCTCGGAATAATCCTTGCTGCGCTGGTCGGTGTTCTCGATCATCAGGCTGATCGGCGTGCCCGTGGTGCGACCCTCGAACGTGCCCGAGAGGATGCGGACCGCGTCCGCTTCCTTGCGCTGCGTGGTGTATTTGGACTGGCCGGGCTTGCGCGCATCGAGGAAGGGCTGGATGTCATCTTCGGTGAGGCGCAAACCCGGAGGGCAGCCGTCCACCACAACGCCCAAGGCAGGACCGTGGCTTTCGCCCCAGGTGGTGAAGCGGAAGGCGCGTCCGAAAGTGTTCCAGCTCATGGCTTCCGGCTTTTGCCCATAGCGCGGGCTTTGTCCACTTGCCTTGCGACGGTGGAGAACGGAGGCTTTCCTACAGCCCGGACATGCTGGCAGGTCCGGACGATTTTGGCTTGGGAGATCGGCTATTTCCTTTCGCACGAGTGTCAACTTTGTCGGAACAGCCGCAAGGCGCTGTAATCGCTGCGATATACCGACGAAATGGCGCGCTGCCGATGTGTCAACTATGTCAACTTCGTGAGCGCGCGCAGCAAATTCGGGAGAAATGGGCGGCGCGCACTGGCCAAAGCGCAAGAGTAAGGGCAGGAACAAACCATGATTGCGAAGCTGACGGGTAAACTAGACGAAACCGGCAATGACTGGGCGGTGATCGACGTCGCCGGTGTCGGCTACCTCGTCCACTGCTCGGCCAAGACGCTCACCGCGCTGGGCGAAACCGGCGCGGATTGCACCGTCTTCACCGATCTGCAGGTGAGCGAGAACGACATGCGCCTGCTGGGCTTTGCCGAAGCCGGAGAGCGCGACTGGTTCCGCCTGCTGACACAGGTGCAGGGCGTGGGCAGCAAGGTGGCACTGGCAATCCTCTCGGCGCTCTCGACCGACGAACTGCGCGATGCCTGCGCTGCGGGCGACGCCGCCAGCGTGTCGCGCGCCAATGGCGTAGGGCCGAAACTGGCAGGCCGCATCGTCAATGAGCTTGCGGAGAAGGCAGGCGCGATGCCGGGCAGCGGCACGGCAGGCGCGGCGCGCATCTCGCCCGTAGGCGGCGCCAGCGCCGATGCCGTCAGCGCTTTGCAGAACTTGGGTTTCAAATGCGCCGTGGCCGCGCAGGCGGTGGCAAGGGCGCAGGAAGAACTGGGCGAAGGCGCGGGCGAAGGTGACCTGATCCGCGTGGCGCTGAAGAAGGCGGCGGGGTGATGAGTCATTCTTACTACTGTCATCCTGAACTTGTTTCAGGATCGATTAGGCCGTCAGCGCGTAGCGAGTGGCGGCAGACCAAGCCCGACTGCAAGGTCGTGCCAATCCGGGTTCTCGCTCTGGATCAGGTTGATCTTCCACGGCCGATGCCTGCGTTTCAGCTGCTTCTCGCGCGCAATGGCCGCATCCATCGTGGCAAACTGTTCGTACCGAACGAGGGTGCCGACACCATAGCGCGATGTGAAGCCGTTCACTTCCCTGCTGCGATGCTGCCAGAGGCGCGTCATCAAGTCGCTCGTGACGCCGATGTAAAGAGTGCCGTGGGGCTTGCTGGCGAGAATGTAGACACAAGGTTGACGCTCTCTGGGCATGGGTTGGAGCGTGACGAAGGATGGACCCTGAAACAAGTTCAGGGTGACGAGAACTCAAAAATGGTCGCTTCTTTTCGTCATGCTGAACTTGTTTCAGCATCCATTTCGGTAGACGGGCAGGCCCATCAGCCATGACCGAACCCATCCACTCCCCCGATCGTCTGCCGGACGATCCCGACGCGGCGCTGCGCCCAAAAACGCTGGCCGAATTCGTCGGGCAGGAGGCAGCACGGGACAACCTTCGCGTCTTCATCGAGGCTGCCAAGGGCCGGTCCGAGGCGATGGACCATACGCTGTTCTTCGGCCCGCCGGGCCTCGGCAAGACCACGCTGGCGCAGATCATCGCCAGGGAGCTCGGTGTCGGCTTCCGCGCCACATCCGGCCCGGTGATCGCCAAGGCGGGCGACCTCGCCGCGCTGCTCACCAATCTCGAGCCCAACGACGTGCTCTTCATCGACGAGATCCACCGCCTCAATCCGGTGGTGGAAGAAGTGCTCTATCCCGCCATGGAGGACCGCGCGCTCGATATCATCATCGGCGAGGGGCCGTCGGCGCGCAGCGTGCGGATCGACTTGCCGCCCTTCACGCTGGTTGGCGCGACCACGCGCCAAGGGCTGCTCACCACGCCGCTGCGCGACCGCTTCGGCATTCCGGTGCGGCTGGTGTTCTATACCGAGGACGAGTTGATGCGCGTCGTCACCCGCGGGGCTGGTCTTCTGGGCATGGACATTGCCGAGGAAGGCGCGCGCGAGATTGCACGCCGCAGCCGGGGCACGCCGCGCGTTGCGGGCCGCCTGCTGCGCCGGGTACGCGACTTTGCGCAAGTGAAAGGTCAGGGCACGGTCACCGCGCCGATTGCAGACGAGGCGCTGACGCGGCTGGAGATCGACCAGCTGGGCCTCGATGCGATGGACAGGCGCTATCTCACAATGATCGCGACGACATATAAAGGCGGCCCGGTGGGCGTTGAAACGCTGGCCGCCGGCCTCGCCGAGCCGCGCGATACGGTGGAGGAGGTGATCGAGCCTTACCTCATCCAGCTGGGGCTTCTGGCTCGCACCGCGCGCGGGCGGTGCCTCAACGATGGCGGCTGGCGCCATCTGGGAATCACCCCGCCGTCGCAACAGGGCAACGGGCAGGAAGGTTTGTTCCGCGACCCGGAATAGCGCGTGGTCGCGGATGGGCGCTGCCGGAATCGCCCCTTATTCGGTTCCACTATGGGACAGACCGGGTAGGGCACCCAAAAAAAACCAGAAAAGTGGCCTTCACGGCGGCTGAACACGGTTAAAGCGATTGCGGTTTGCGGTTTTGCGCGTCTCTTTGGCAGCAACCGGAATAGGCGAAACGTATCACAGGGGTGCGTCCAGCGATTGTCCGGCGAAGCTGAGAGAGATCACGTATGTCTGTACGGATGGCCATTGCGAAACTGACTGCCGCAGCTGCCGGGGGCGCAGTTGTGGGCGGGGGCGCGGTCCACGTCGCCGAGCCGCAGTCGGCAGAGGTTCGCTATAAGACGGACGAAGACGCCGCAGCCGAAGGCGGGCTGACCTATATCAAGGATGAAGGCGAGACGACCGCGCGCCGCGCGATCCCGCCGCGTCCGCGAGAACAGCGCCGCCTGCGCCGTACGATCGAAACCGAGTGCTGCGAGGAAGAATACATGGCAATGGGCGCGCCCTTGCCTCTGCCCCCGCTCCCCAGCGCACCTGTGCCCGGCGGCGGTGGCGGTCAGCCGGTGATTGTCGGCGGCACGTCCGGCGGCGGTTTCGGCGGCGGCTTCTTCGGCGGGTTCTTCGGCGGCTCTGGCGGCGGCGGCAGCGCCGTGGTCGACATGAGCACCACGACGACCACCGGCGGCGACGGCGACGGCGGCGGCGACATCATTATCGATATCGACAATGACAATTCCAGCACCGGATCGTCCACATCGACCTCGGGCGGTTCGACCTCGACTTCGGGCGGATCGACGTCCACCAGCACTGGCGGCGTCACCAGCACCACGTCGTCGAGCACGGGTGGCGTAACCAGCACGACGGGCGGCTCGTCCACCAGCACGGGCGGTGTGAGCACCACGACCGGCGGCGTCACCAGTACCACTGGCGGCGTGACGAGCACGACCGGCGGGTCCTCGACTTCGACATCCAGCGGCGGCTCTTCGGGCAATGTCTCCAGCTCTACGGGCGGCTCCTCCAGCTCGACCAGTTCCGGCAGCGTCACCAGCACCAGCAGCACGGGCGGGTCTTCGACGTCCACCAGCTCCGGCACGGTAACCAGCACTTCATCTTCCGGCACAGTCACCGGCACGTCTTCGACATCGGGCGACGTTTCCTCGTCTTCGGGCACTGTGACCAGCACCTCGTCCACTTCGGGCGATGTGACGTCGAGCTCTTCGGGCAACGTGACGAGCAGCTCGTCCACCTCGACAAGCGGGAACGTGTCGACCAGCACGTCGACGTCGACCTCGGGCAATGTTTCGAGCAACACCTCTTCGTCGACCAGCACCTCGTCCAGCACGAGCACGTCGACCTCGTCCTCCACGAGCAGCTCGACCAGCACCAGCTCGTCGGGCGGCACAACCAATGGCGGCACGACTTCGGGAACGCAGGTGCCGGCTCCGGGTATGTTGGTGCTGTTCGGCGCGGCAGCGGGCGCGGTATTCTGGCGCCGTCGCCGCAAGGATGGCGTGAAGGGCCGCGCGGTCCACGCCTGAGCACATCGCCTGTCAAACGGGGGGAAGGGCGGCCTTGCTACGAGGCCGCCTTTTTTGTGCGCGGTTGCTAGTCGGCGCCGGCCTGCGGAGGCGAGGCGATGATGTGGCCATTCCACGGCACATCGTGCAGGTTGACCGTATCGCCCAGCTCCCAGATGTTGCGATAGCCGTAGCCATGCAGATTGATGAAGGTCGGGATGTTGAGCGCCAATTCCATCCGCTTCAGTAATAATGGCGCGACATTGTCGGAGAAATTGTTGTTGCAATAGATGAAGATCGGCGTTTCCGGATGGCCGACGATCTGCGCCAATTTGTCTTCCGTAAAGTCAGAGAACGGCAGATTCACCGCCCCTTCGATATGCCCCATCGCGAACGCGCTTTCGGAGCGGGTATCCAGAATGATCGCGCCGGGCAGGGTCGCGCGGCGCTGCCATTCCTCCCAGCCGAGAAGCCGACCCTCGCGATATTCGCCCAACTCGCCCGCCAGCGCGACGAAGCCGTCATAGTCGATGGCAGTTGGCTGCGGCTCATCCTGAGCCACAACCGACGGGCCCGGCATCATGGCCGCAGCGGCAAGTAAGAAGGCGGCAACTGGCACAGTCTTTCGCATGCTGTCTCTCCTGAACGAAAGACATCATGCCAAACAATGCCAAACCTGTGGTGAACGGGGCCACCGCTCGGCAGGCCCGTTACAGCGTTCTAAGCCGCCAGCTTGCGCAGTACGTAATGGAGGATGCCGCCATTGCGGTAATACTCCATCTCGTTTGCGGTATCGATGCGGCAGAGGGCGGTGAAGGTCTCGCTCGAACCGTCTGCGCGGGTCACCTCGACTTCCACATCCTGGCCCGGCGTCAGGTCGGCAAGACCCTTAATGGTGAAGCTGTCCTCGCCTGTCAGGTTCAGCTCCTTGCGACCCTGCCCTTCCTTGAACTGCAACGGCAGCACGCCCATGCCGATCAGGTTGGAGCGGTGGATACGCTCATAGCTTTCCACGATTACGGCGCGCACACCCAGCAAGATGGTGCCCTTGGCTGCCCAGTCGCGGCTGGAGCCGGTGCCGTATTCCTTGCCGCCGATCACGACCAGCGGTGTGCCGTCTTCCTTGTGCTTCATGGCGGCATCGTAGATCGGCATCTGCTCGCCATTATAGCTGGTGTAGCCACCTTCCACGCCCGGCACCATCTCGTTGCGGATGCGGATATTGGCGAAGGTGCCGCGCATCATCACTTCGTGATTGCCGCGGCGGCTGCCGTAGGAATTGAAGTCCTTCTTCGCGACCTGGTGGCTGACGAGATATTCGCCTGCGGGACTGTCTTCCTTGATCGAGCCTGCCGGGCTGATGTGGTCGGTCGTCACGCTGTCGCCCAGAACGGCGAGCGGCTTCGCACCGACGATGTCGGTCACCGGTGCCGGCTCCATGCCCATGCCTTCGAAATAGGGCGGATTGGCGACGTATGTGCTGGTGGGGTTCCAGCTATAGGTGTCGCTCGCCTCGACCTGGATGGCCTGCCAGTCGGCATCGCCCTTATACACATCCGCATAGCGGGTTTCGAACATCTGCCGGTCGATATTGGCGGCGCGGTGCTCGGCAATTTCCTGATTGGTCGGCCAGATATCGGCCAGCATCACGTCATTGCCCTGCTGGTCCTGGCCAAGCGGGGTGGTGGTGATGTCTGTCGTTACCGTGCCTTGCAAAGCATACGCCACAACCAACGGCGGGCTGGCGAGGAAGTTCGCGCGCACATCGGGCGAGACGCGGCCTTCAAAATTGCGATTGCCAGACAGCACGCTGGCGGCGACGAGATCGTTTTCGTTGATCGCCTTGCTGATCGGCGGGGCGAGCGGGCCGGAATTGCCGATGCAGGTGGTGCAGCCATAGCCGACGAGGTCGAAGCCGATAGCATCGAGATCGTCCTGCAGGCCGCTCTTCTCCAGATAGTCGGTGACCACCTGCGATCCGGGGGCGAGGCTGGTCTTGACCCATGGCTTGGGCGCAAGGCCCTTTTCGCGCGCCTTCTTGGCGACAAGGCCGGCGGCGATCAGCACATCGGGGTTGGAGGTGTTGGTGCAACTGGTGATGGCCGCGATCACCACATCGCCATCGCCGACATCGTGATCCTTGCCATCGACATCCACCCGCTCGGGCGCGTCCTTCTTGTAGATGGTCTTGAGTTCGCCGTTGAACAATTCGTCGACATCGGGGAGAGCGACCTTGTCCTGCGGGCGCTTGGGGCCGGCGAGGCTGGGGACGACCTTGTCCATATCGAGCTGGAGAGTGCTCGAGAATACCGGCTCGTTCTCCGGCGTAAACCACATGCCCTGTTCGCGGGCATAGGCTTCGACCAGCGCGATATCCTCTTCGCTGCGGCCGGTGAGGCGCAGATAGTCGATCGTCTTGTCGTCGATGCCGAAAAAGCCGCAGGTCGCGCCATATTCCGGCGCCATATTGGCGATGGTCGCACGGTCGGCGAGCGAGAGATTGGCGACGCCCGGCCCGTAAAACTCGACGAAGCGGCCTACCACGCCATGCTCACGCAGCATCTGCACGCAGGTCAGCACGAGGTCGGTCGCGGTTACGCCTTCGGCCATGCGGCCTTCGAGGCGGAAGCCCACAACTTCGGGGATCAGCATGGAAATCGGCTGGCCGAGCATCGCGGCTTCGGCTTCGATACCTCCCACGCCCCAGCCCAACACGCCAAGGCCGTTGATCATGGTTGTGTGGCTATCCGTACCGACGCAGGTGTCGGGATAGGCGACGAGCTCGCCATTCTGGTCTTCGCTGGACCATACCGCTTTGGCGATGTGCTCCAGGTTCACCTGGTGGCAAATGCCGGTGCCCGGGGGCACGGCGTAGAAGTTCTGCAGGCTCTTCGCGCCCCATTTGAGGAAGTCGTAACGCTCCGCATTGCGCTCGTACTCAAGGGCCTTGTTCGCTTCGAAAGCCTGCGGGTGGCCGAATTCGTCCACCATCACCGAGTGGTCGATCACGAGGTTCACAGGCACTTGCGGATTGATCTTTGCGGTATCGCCGCCCAGCTTGCCGATGGCATCACGCATGGCGGCAAGGTCCACCACGCAGGGCACGCCGGTGAAATCCTGCAAAAGCACGCGGGCAGGGCGATACTGGATTTCTTTCCCGGTCACGGGATTGTCGGCCCAGTTTGCAACGGCCTTCACGTGCTCCTCACCCACGGTGAAGCCTTCATCCTCGAAGCGCAGCATGTTCTCCAGCAGCACTTTCATGCTGAAAGGCAGCTTGTCGACGCTGCCATACTTTTCTGCCGCGGCTTTCAGCGAGTAATAGGCATAGGTCTTGCCGTTTACATCGAGCGTCTTGCGGGTGCCGAGCGAGTTGGAGCCGACCTGGGTCATGGGCGAAAAGTCCTTACAAACTTGTGTTGCGGAAGGGCCCGTTCCTTGCGAGGGTAGGGCCGCTGTCGAGGGCGACCTGCGCGTTTAGGCGCGCGGCGTCAAGTCGACCTTAGTGCAATGCAATAAAATTGCGTATTCATTGGCAGATACAATAGCAGGACTTGCCGGAATGGCCTTTGGAAACCCGACCCGAAAGAAGACCCCGCTTCGCGCGTTCGTCATGCTCGTGGCCTTGGTTCTTGCCGCTTTTTCCGGGGCGGCCATCGGTCTATTCTTCCAGAACACGGAAATGTTCGACGATACGATCGAGGAAGAAGTGGTGACCGGCGACCAGCCAGACTGACGGCGAGCCTAGAGGTTGGCATTCTCCGTTGCCGGAGCGCGCTTGGCCTTCGGCGCTGCAATCCAGCAGGCGACGACGATGACCACCACGCCGATCATTGTCGGCACCGTCACTTCCTCGCGGAAAAACAGCCATCCGAACAGCGCTGCCCAGAGGAAGCCTGTATATTCGACAGGTACCAGTACCTGCGCCTCCGCCCGGGCATACGCCCAGGCGATGGCCATGGCGGCGGCCACAGTCAGCAGCGCGGAAATCCCGATTATGCCCAGCATTTCGGTACCGGGCAGGGTGAAGAAGAACGGCGCGGCCAGTGCCTGGACCAGCGCACCGATGCCAGCATGAAAGGTCGCGATCTCGACAGGGCCGGCCAGTTGGGACTGCTTGCGAATGACCACGAAATTGTAGGCGTAGAGCAGCGCGGAAAAGGCAAGCGAGGCGAGGCCAATGGCCGTATCGGCGCTGAAATCCGCGCGTCCCAGCCGTCCCCACACGATCACCAGCGTTCCGGCAAGGCCGAGGATCGAGGCACCTACGGCACTGGGCACGATGTCCTCTCCCAGCAGCGCGTGAGCGAAATAGAGCGCGATGAGCGGGGCGACGAAGCTGATTGCAATCGCCTCGGCTATCGGCAGCTTGGTGAGCGCGAAAAAGAAGCTGAGAGCCATCAGCGCGGAGATTATGCCGCGCTCTATATGCAGGCGCATCACTTGGCCGCGCGGCCATCGCGGGTCGCGCGCCAGCCAGATTGGCGCGACCAAGGCAGTGGCGAAGGCGGAGCGGAGCAGCGATGCGGAGAAAACGCCCGCTGCCAGCGAAGCCTCTTTCATCAGCGCGTCCATCAGCGACAGGCAGGCTACAGCCGCAATCGCGGTGAGAAATGGCCAGATCAGGCGAGGCGATGGCTCCATTGCCAGCAGCCCTATAAGCTTCGATATTCACCGTCACCCGCCAATCGCGCGCATCCATGGCATTCAGCGCGGGTAAAGCGCGACGTAGCAATGGATGGACGGGCGGAATTGGCGCGACCCAGCCGATCCGCGGTATAGAGGGACATTATGATTAATATCGGTTCGATTCGCCGCGACCTTTGCGCCGCGCTCGCTGCTGCCGGAGTGCTGGCAGCCTCCGCTACGCCCGCCATGGCGCAGGTGCTGGAGCAGCAGGATCCGCTGGCAGGCGAAGATGCCGCGCAGGTCACCCTGACACCCGATTTCCAGACGCAGGAAGTGGTGCAGGAGGATAACCGTCCTCCCGCTGTGCAGGAATGGACCGGCCCGCAGGCCGATGCGCTGAAGAGCGTACTGCAAAACATCGGCAGTGAAGGTCTGGACCCTGCCGATTATCGTATCGGCGCACTGGAAGGCGCTATGCTGTCCGGCGACCGCGACGGGTTGAACTACGTGGCGAGCGAGCAATTCCGCTGGCTGGTCGAGGATTTGCGCGACGGCCGGACCCCGATGGAAGCACGGCGCCAATGGTTCGTCGTGGATCCGGACCCGGATTTGCTGCCCAGCAACGAGTTGATGGCGCAGGTGCTGGAAAGCGGCGACATTCGCAGTATCGTCGATATCCTTGCTCCGGTACATGCGGATTACGCCGCACTTCGCGATGCGCTGGCCGCAACGCCGGCCGGTGACACCGAAGCGCGGCGCATGATCCGCGCGAACATGGATCGCTGGCGCTGGCTGCCGCGCGATCTTGGCGGGCAATATCTCCTCACCAACGTGCCGGAATACCAGCTGCGGCTGATGGTGAACGGGCGCATCATCAACACCTATCGCACCATCGTCGGCGCGCCGGGCCGCACGGCCACGCCGCAGATGATGGAGACGGTGGAAGGCGTCGTCTTCAACCCGACATGGACGGTGCCGCAAAGCATCGTGCGCGGCGAGGGGCTGGGCGAGCGCGTGCTGAACAATCCACAATGGGCGCGCCGCAATGGCTATCGCGCCACGCGCGGCGCCAATGGCTGGATCACCGTCGTGCAGCAGCCGGGTCCGCAAAACTCGCTCGGTCGGATGAAGTTGGACATGCCCAATGCCCATGCGATCTTTCTCCATGATACGCCTGCCCGCAATTTGTTCGACAGCAGCAACCGTGCGCGCAGCCATGGCTGTGTGCGGGTGGAGCGCGCGCTGGAACTGGCGATGACCGTGGCGATCCTCGGCCAAGGCGCAACGCGGGACGAGGCCGTGGCGATCTCGACCAGCGGCGAATATACGCGCGTGCCGGTGGAACGGACGATGCCCGTTTACATCACCTATTTCACCATGGGCGTGGACGTCGACGGAAACCTGCGCAGCTATAACGACATCTACAATCGCGATGCGCCGGTGCTGGCCGCGCTGGACGCGCCGCGTGTCGACAATCGGGCGCGTGAAACGGATGAAGAAGCTGTCGAGCTGATCGACGACATCCGCACTACGGCGACCTGACCTAGAGCGACCTATTCGCGCGGAGCGTCGCTTACGGTGGAGGTGGGAGCGATATCGTCGCCGACGCCCGCAGCTTGCTGCGCGGCGAGGAAATCCGGATCGGTGCTTTCGAGATTGCCGGATGCGCGCCGCTCGGCGATCGCGGCATCGAAATCGACATCGGGCTGGAAAGGTCGCGCGATTGTCTCGCCATCGGCGCCAATGCCCAGCGTATCGGCGAACAGCAGTCGCCCACCGCGAAGCCGGCTGAGCGCCTGCCGGAAGGTTTCCGGCCCGAAGGCGAAGCAGCCATTGGAACGGCCGAGCCGCCCCCAGCGCGCCACATGCTCGGGTGTGGAATAGTTTGCCGCATGCATCACGATGGCGCGCGGATAGGCTTGCGAATTCGTAGCATCTAACCCGCCCAGCCGCACCGACGTGCCGAAGCGTCCTTCATACCAGTTCCAGGTAATGTATGCGCCGCGGCTGGACGCCCAGCTATCGTGCCGGTTGGAATAGGCATTGAGCCAGCCATCATGCTCCGGGTCGGACCCGCTTCCATGGCTGACCAGAATGCTCTCTGCCGTGCCCGCTTCAAGATTGACGAAATGGAAGCGCGGCATGCTGGAATGCAGCCCGAAGTCGGCGATCCCGACCAGATCGCGGTGCCATAGCGCGCCGCCGACCCGATCCACCTGGGCGCGGGCAACATCCAGCAAGCGGGTTGTCCGCCTGTCCGGCATGGGCATGGCGAACACGCGCCGCGGGTCCGCGGCGATTGTAGCCGCCGTCGCCGCGCTGCCTGTCAGGAAACTGCGTCTATCCATCGTGCCACATCTACGCCTTCATTTATGAACTAATCCTAGCCGGCCCGCGCCCGAATACCATCGCTGTGGCATGGCCGGCAGGCAAGCCGGTGCGCAGACTGGCCGTACGGTGGGGTGACTGCAATCCAGATCCCGCATCCCCGCCAGCTTTGCAGCACACGTTCCCGGTGCTGCGGCCCCGCTGCCAAGTCCCTCCTTGGCGGCGGGGTCATCTGGTGCGGGAATACGCCGTTCAGCCCTTCAACCGGGCAATAGCGTCGACGCTGGCGTCGATATAGGCGCCGTTATCGTGTCGATGGGTGCCCACGAAATGCACAAAGCACGCATCCGAGCCCCACGGCGCGTTCCAGTAATTGAGGTAGCGATCATAAGGCAGCACGACCGGCTCTGCTTCGTTGGAGAGATGGAAGTTGCTCGCCACCTGCTCGGTGCCCCAAATGCTGACATCGTCGGGTCCGATCATGCGCGCCATTTCGTCGAGAAAGGCTGCCGAGAGGCTGCGCCCCGGCCCCATTGCGGCAAAGCCAGCAAAGCCTGCGCAACCGCGCGTATATTTCCATTCGCGCTTGGCCGGGATTGTATCGAGGCGCGATTCGATGCGCGCCTGCACATGGCCTTCTTCAGCGCCATCAGGATAGAAGCGTTCGCGAAATTCGGCGAGCGGCAGCGGACCGACTTCGCCTTCTTCTCCGCCAAGGAACAGGAAGCTGCGATTGCGGGCGATGGCTTCGGCGATCTCCGGCACCGGGCCGAGCGTCACCGTGTCGCTGTCGAGCTGGATCCAGTATTCGCTGGCACGGTGGTCGAGGATGGTCAGCAACCGTTCCCAGCAACCTCCTTGCGGGAAATCGCCAGTCTGCACATCGTCGATACGCATGATCTGCGGATCGCCGCAATGATGGGCGAGGACGGCGCGATCCTGCGCGGTCAGCGTGCCATCGTCGAGGATCGCCACGCGCCCGCGCCGCAATTCATGCCACAGCGATTTTACCGCGACGAGATAGGGCAGCAACACGGCCGTGCCGATCATCGAGAACAGCACCAGCCCATCCTGTTTGGGCACGATGGGCGGCGTTTGCAGAATGCCCGCAATGGCATCCGCGTGGCGTGCGGCTTCCTTCTTGGAACGCCAGCGCCGCGGCAGGAAGCTGGTCATGTTCATCAGCGGCTGCCCAGCACCATCCGGTCATCCGCTATGCGCACATCGCCGATCGTGCTGAGGAAGGACTGGCCGAGCAGCGAAATGCCGAGCCCCTGCGGCACGATGATGGCTTCCACATTGGTCGCTTCGAACTCGCCAACCCGCACACGCGGCAAATGGGCGCGCACGCCATAGACCGTGCCGCTGGCCCCCTGTGCCACCGGCATAACCTCGGCATCGTCCCAGTAAATGCCCATCGCGTGGGCATCGTCGCCGGTCAGCGCGATCACGCTGGCGCCGGTATCCACCAACATGCGTGAAGGCACCCCGTCGACATAGACATCGGCGTAGAAATGCCCGTCATATTCGCGCGATAGCGTGACTTCGCCGCCCCAGCCCGATGGGCCGGTGGCGCTTTGCACTGCCCCCAGCGTGACACCGTCGCCCTTGGCTTCCATTTCGCCGGACATCGCCATTTCCGCCTCGCCCAGCGGCATGGTGAGCGCGATTGCGCCGCCGGCGATCAGCACGCAGGCAATAGGAAGTCGCATATCCATCGCGCGCCAGATTAGCGGCGAGGTCTTAGCGCGGGGTAAAGGCGGTTCTCATCGGCCATGGCGAGCATGGATGCGGCATGGCGCTCGGCGACTTCGCGCTGATCTGCGCTATATCCGCCGCCAAGCGCGCTGGCGATGGGTAGGCCGCGCCGCCGCGCTTCGGCCACAACGTAGCGATCGCGCACTTGCAATCCGGCATCGCTGAGCGCCAGGCGGCCTAGCTTATCGTGTTCGTGCGGGTCGACGCCTGCCTGGTAGAGCACGATATCCGGCTGGAACTCGTCGATTACTGTCGGAAGATGCGCCGACAACGCTTCCATGAAGCCCGCATCATCCGTGCCATCGGCCAGCGGTATGTCGAGCGTGGAGCGCGCCTTACGCGCTGGAAAATTCTTTTCCGCATGCAGCGACAGAGTAAAAATGTCCTCCCGGCCTGCCGTGAGGCTTGCGGTGCCGTCGCCCTGATGCACATCGAGATCGACGATCAGGACCCGCTTGGCATCGCCCTCGGCAATCAGTCGATTGGATGCAACGGCAAGATCGTTGAATACGCAATAGCCTGCGCCCGTGTCGTGCAGCGCGTGATGGCTGCCCGCCGCGCTATTGGCAGCGTAGCCGTGCTGCATCGCCAGCTGTGCGGCAAGCCAGGTGCCGCCATTTGTATGGCGCACGCGGCTGGCGATGCGGTCGGTGACGGGAAAGCCGATCCGCCGCTCCTTCTCGCGCGGCACGCTGGCTGTGAAGACCTGCTCCACATAATCGGGACAATGCACCGCCTCCAGCCATGCGCGCGGCATGGGCTCGGGTGCATGTTCGGTGATCGGCTGCCCGCTCTCGCGCAGCGCGACCATGACCAATTGGTATTTGTCGAACTTGAAGGTGCCGCGCGTGGGCTGCGGTGCCATGTAATCGACATGGTGGACGACGTGGAGCATTGTCGCTTCAGATGATGCGGTCAGCCAGACTCTGCAACTCTTCGAAAATCGCATCATCGCTGCGGCTGGCAGCATTGCGCCAGGTGGTGGCGGTGTCGGCGTTCACCAATTCGCCAGCTGGCGTCAGGACCAGCACGTTGGGAGAGCCCGGCAAGTCATCCAGGCCGAACCTGCGTGCAATCTCCAGATTATGGCCGTCGCCCGTTTGCGGCATGCCGATATTGACGAAAACCAGCTCGTAGTTCTCGGCAATCATGGCGTCGAAGCGCGGCGTGCCGAGCCAGCCTGCCAGAGCGCGGCTATCGTGGCACCAGTTCGCGCCCATGACCAGCAGCACGCGCGTGTCGTTCGCAGCGGAGCGGGCGAGGGCAGCATCGACCTCCGCCATTGCATCAGATGATACGTCGTAGCTGGTGGCTTCGGGATAAGCCGGATGGTGGTTGTCGGCAGACGCCAACCCGGCATCACCGGAGTGGGCGCAGGCCGATAGCACGAGGAAAAGCGGGACCAACGCCGACCGCATGGCGCTCTTAACGCCGGTCCCGCGCAGCATTACTTGCCTTTGCCCTTGCCCTTGCTGCCTTCGGTATTGCCCTGCTTGGCAGCGTTCTTCTCGGCAATGATCCGCTTCTCTTCCTCGGGCGAGATCTGCGTCACTTTCTTTTCTTCACTCATGGTTTTCCCCCATGTCATCCGCCATCGGAAAGGCCGGACGAGGCAAGGGCGGAGCAAACCAAGCCGGCACGATGAGTGATCCCGATGGCAATGAGACTGACAGCAAAAGCAGGGGTTGGCAATCGCGAGGATTGCGCCGCGCGAGCAGCCTATTCGGCGGCCTCGGCATGAGGATCGAAGGCAATCGCCTCGCCCGCGTCGATCGCTGCGGCCTTTTCTTCCACCAGCTTCACGATGTGATCGAGCATGGCGTCGCTCTCCACATGGTGATCGGTCACGCCGGAGAGATAGACCATGTGTTTGCCCGCCCCGCCGCCGGTAATGCCGATATCGGTCTCGCGCGCTTCGCCCGGGCCATTGACCACGCAGCCCAGCACAGAGAGGCTCATCGGCGTCTTGATATGCTCCAGTCGCTTTTCCAGCGCTTCCACCGTGCGGATTACGTCGAAGCCCTGGCGCGAGCAGCTGGGGCAGGAGACGACACGCACACCGCGCGTGCGCAGGCCCAGCGCCTTGAGCATTTCGAAGCCCACTTTCACCTCTTCCTCCGGCTCGGCAGAAAGGGACACGCGGATCGTGTCGCCAATCCCCGCCCAGAGCAGGCTGCCGATGCCGATGGAGGACTTGACGGTCCCGCCGATCAGACCGCCCGCCTCGGTAATGCCGAGGTGCAGCGGGCAATCGACCGTTTCGGCAAGGCCATGATAGGCTGCAACGGCAAGGAACACGTCGCTCGCCTTCACCGCCACCTTGTATTCATGGAAGTCGTGATCCTGCAGCAGCTTGATATGGTCGAGCGCGCTTTCGATCAGCGCTTCTGGGCAGGGCTCGCCGTATTTCTCGAGCAAGTCCTTTTCCAGGCTACCGGCATTCACGCCGATGCGGATCGCGCAGCCATTGGCCTTGGCCGCGCGAACCACTTCGGCCACGCGGTCGCTGCTGCCGATATTGCCGGGATTGATCCGCAGGCAAGCCGCGCCCTTGTCCGCCGCTTCCAGTGCGCGCTTGTAGTGAAAATGGATGTCGGCGACGATGGGCACGTTCGCCGCGCGGGTGATCTTGTCGAAATGCTCGGTCGCCTCTTTCGTGGGACAGGACACGCGAATGATATCCGCGCCCACATCCTCGCAGCGGCGGATCTGGTCGATCGTGGCGGACACGTCCTCTGTGGGAGTGTTCGTCATCGTTTGCACGGTGATCGGGGCATCCCCGCCAACAGGGACATTGCCGACCATGATCTGGCGGCACTCGCGGCGTTCGATATCGCGCCAAGGGCGTACGGAAGACATGGCGCGCATATAGGCGGGCTAGCATGAAGGGGCAATGACAGCGCAGCCGCAAACAGCTAGTCAAAGTGGAATGAGCAGGCAGATGCACCAGACAGACGATGCGAGGCTGGACGGGCCGCTGCTGTTCGGCAGGGTGCTGGACGGGCGGGGCGGCGGACGCAGGATCGGTTGGGAAGAGGCGCAAAGCTGGCAGCCGCAGGCTCCCGGCGAAGTGCTCTGGCTGCATCTGTGCCGCACCGAAAGCGGCGTGCAGAATTGGCTCGAAAGCCTCGGCATTCCCGAACCGACCGCCGAATTGCTGGTAAGTGACGAGACCCGCCCGCGCGCTTTTCGCGAAGGCACTGCATTGGTCGCAACGCTACGGGGCATCAATTTCAATCCCGGGGCCGAGCCGGAGGATATGGTCGCCATGCAGCTGTGGTGTGATGGTCCGCGACTCTTCACCCTGCGCCGCCAGCGCCTGCAAAGCCCGCGCGACGTGCTCGCCATGATTGACCGCGGTAGCGGACCGGTGGATGCAGGACGCGTTATCACCGAGCTGGTCGAGGCGCTCATCAACCGCATGAATGCCAGCATCGTCGATATGAACGCGGCAATCGACGACATGGAAGAACGCGGCACCGAAAGCGATACCGAAGCCGCCATCACGCGCATCGCCAATATCCGCCGCAATTCGCTCGCGCTGCAGCGACATATGGCCCCGCAGCACGAGGCGCTGGAGATCATCGCGCGCACAGCACCCGCATGGTTCGAGGATGACGACAAGCGTGAGATTGCCGAGAGCATCGACCGCCTGCGACGCTATCTGGAAGATATCAACATCTCGAAGGAAAGCGCCGTCGTCTTACAGGACGATATCCGCGCCCGGGCACTCGCGCGCTCGGAACGCACCAATTACCTGCTGACCATCGTGGCGGCGATTTTCCTGCCGCTCGGCTTCATCACCGGGTTGCTGGGCATCAATGTCGGCGGAATGCCGGGCGTCGACGATGGCGATGCGTTCTGGATCGTCGTGGGTTTGTGTGGCGTGATCCTGACTCTCCAGCTCGCGCTCTTCTGGCGGTGGAAATGGCTATGACGCGCGCAACGCGCCGGTAGGGGGAAGGGATGGAAGGTCATCATTCGGGATTGATGCTGCGCGATGCGCTGCTGATGCTGGGCTTTGCGCTGGTGGCCGTGCTGGCATTTCGCCGCGCGGGGCTGGGCGCGACGCTGGGATACCTGGTGGCGGGCGCGCTGCTTGGTCCGAGCGTTTTCGGCCTGGTCGAAGGCGCGGAAGAAATGGCCGAGGTCGCCGAGCTGGGCATTGTCATGCTGCTCTTCGTAGTCGGGCTGGAGCTTTCGCCCGAGCGGCTCTGGCGGTTGAAGAACGCGATTTTCGGCCTCGGGCTGACGCAGGTGACGCTGTGCGGGCTGGTCGTCTCAGGCGTAGTGCTGGCGTTCACCGATTACGCCTGGGCGGTCGCATTGGCTATCGGCCTTCCGCTGGGCCTCTCCTCCACCGCGCAAGTGCTGCCCATGCTGCAATCGGGCGGCCAGCTGCGCACGCCTTTCGGAGAGCGCGCCTTTTCCATCCTGCTGTTCCAGGATCTCTCGATCATCCCGCTCATCACCATCGTCGCCGCGCTGGGAGCGGGCATGGGCGACGGCCCTTCCGGCATCACGCTGGCTCTTTACAGCATTGCAGCAGTGATCAGCCTGATCGCAGCGGGTCGCCTTGTCATCAGGCCGCTCTTCCGCCTGATCGGTCATCTGGGTGAGCGCGAACTGTTTATCGTGGCAGCCCTGTTCACAGTGCTTGCCAGCGCGGTGGTGATGACATCGCTCGGCCTCTCGGCAGCTTTGGGTGCTTTCATCGCTGGCGTAATGCTGGCCGACACGCCTTACCGGCACGAGCTTGAGGCCGATATCGAGCCGTTTCGCTCCATCCTGCTGGGCCTGTTCTTCGTTGCCGTGGGCATGATGCTGGACCTGCAGGTGATTGCCGACAATCCGCTTTTCGTGGTCGGCTTCGCGATATTGCTGATCAGCCTCAAAACGGCGATCATCATGGGGCTGGGCCTGCTGCTGAAGATGACGTGGCGATCCGCTCTCGCGCTCGGCCTGTTGCTGAGCCAAGGCGGGGAGTTTGCCTTCGTGCTTTACACGCAGGCCGTGGGCGGCGGGCTCATCACGACCGAGCAATCGAGCCTGTTCGGCGCCATCGTCACCCTGTCTATGGCGGCGACGCCCTTCCTGATGATGGCCACCGCGCGAATCCGGCAGGAGCCCGCCGAAAGCGAGGACGGGACCCGCGAAGGACCGCGCAATGAAGGCGCGCGCGCCATCGTGGTGGGCTATGGCCGCTTCGGCCAGAGTGTGGCGCAGACACTGCTGCATGGCGAGCTATCGGTCACGCTGATCGACCGCAAGCAGAAGCAGATCGACATCGCCGAGGAATTTGGCAGCAAGGTGTATTTCGGCGACGGGAAGCGGATCGACATGCTGCGCCAGGCCGGCGCGGCGGACGCGCAGCTCATCATGTTCTGCAACCGCGATGTCGATGCCGAATTGCTGGAAAACGTGAAAGAGGCCTTTCCGAACGCAGCAATCTTCGCGCGCGGTTATGACCGACGATCGGTCATCGAACTGGCGGGCAGCAAGGCCGACTATATCATGCGCGAAATGTTCGAATCGGCAATCCGCATGGCGCTGCTGGCTATGGAGAAGCTGGGGCTGAGCCAGCAGGCGATCGACAAGGCGGAAGCGGATTACCGCCAATACGATCACGATCGCATGGAAGTGCAGATTGAAAGCGGTGACATTTATGCCGCGCAGGAAATGACGCGCCAACAGCAGAAACGCCTGCGCGGAGAAGGCTAGGCAAAGCCCGGCGAGGCGACGCGCTTACTTTTCCATCGTGACCCCCAACAAATGCTGCTGTGCGGCAATCACGGGCAGCGGCCGCGCGAAGAGGTAACCCTGGCCGTAATCCACGCCGAGTTCGCGCATCATCTCTCGCTCCTCGACGGTCTCGATCCCTTCGGCGACCAGCTTGCAGCCGATATCGCCGGAGAATTGCACCATGGCTGCCGTGATGGCGCGGCGCGCGGGATCCTTATGAACGTCGCGCGTCAGCGTCATGTCCATTTTCAGGATGTCGGGTTTCAGTTCGATCAGGTGACGCAGGCCGGCATAGCCGGTGCCGACATCGTCGATGGCGATGCGCGCGAAAGGCTTGAGCGCCGATATCTCGCGCGACAGGGCGGTGAAATCGTCGACCGCTTGATGCTCTGTGATTTCGATGACGATATTGGCGGCTTCGGCATCTTCCAGCGCGCGCCGCAACTCGCCTGAAAGGATCGTCGCGGGCGAAGCGTTGATGGCAGCGTATATTCCTTCCGGCACCTGTCCCACCGTCTCCAAAGCGCAACGAACTGCCGTCATTTCCAGCTCGAGTCCGAGCCCAGTTGCCTGCGCATCGTCGAACCACGCCTGCGGCCCGCGTTTGGTGAGGTCGGGAAAGCGGGCGAGGCATTCCACGCCCACCGGCTTGCCGTCGCCCAGCGCGTGGATCGGCTGCTGGAACATGGTGACGGCCTGGCCGTCGAGCATCGCCTCGATGCGGGTGCGCGCTGCCGCGAGTTCCATGTCGGAACGCATGGCCTCTTCGATCCGCTCACCCACAAGGCCGGCAAAGCTCTTGAGGATGGTGAGGTCGCGATCGTTCACCGTGCGATCGGGCTTGCGGCCCAGTGCGCAAAAGCTGCCCCATACCGTGCCGTCAGACAGGCGTAGCGGAGTGTTCACATGGCAGCCGACGGGAAGCATGTCGGTAATGGCGAGATTTTTGGTGAAGGGATAGTCTGCCGGATCGTTGATCAGTTCGGGCAGGCGGCCTTCGAGGATGTGCCAGCAATAGCTGTCTTCGCGATCCTCGCGAAAGCCCGCGCCCATCGGCAGGTCCAGATCGGAGCTGACATGGGTGAGTTCGCGCTGCTCACCTTCAACGTAGCGGGACACGAAAGCGATATCGAGGCCGAGATGGCCGCGCACCGTGCTGAGGATGCGTTCGATCCCCTCGTCATGCACCAGCTCGTCGGCAAGCGGGCGAGCGGGGGCATCGGCGAATGTCGGCAGTTGGAGCGCAGCGTTTCCCATTGCCCGCCGCTATGCCTGAAAAGCCCTAAAGGCCCCTTAACCGCGTTTCGCGAAAAGGCAGGTCAAAGGCGCAATTCGTACAGGAATTCGTGGTCGCGCTGCTGGCCGACCCAGAAGTCGATATCGGCAATCTTCTCAAATCCGTAGCGCTGGTAGAAGCGCTGCGCACCGGGATTGTCCGAATAGACGGAAAGCTGCACCGCATCCTTACCGCAATCGCGCGCGAATTGCAGGCACCAGTCCATCAAGGCGGCGCCCAATCCCTCTCCGGTGCGAGCGGGGGCGGTATATAGCTGGCCGAGGCAGAGCGGTTCCTTCGCGTCGGAATGGTCCGCATAAGGGCTGGTGAGCCGGACCTTGATGAAAGCGGTCAGGTCGCTCCCGGGTGCATCTGCCGTCAGCTGATGGCGAATGCCGGGGTCGGCAATCTCTGCCGCGATGGCCTCTTCACTATATGCGCTTTGCAGGAATGCATCCAAATCCTCGGGCCGGTACAGATGCGCGAAGGCTGCGCAGAAGCTGTCGCGCCCCAAGGTTGCGAGCGCCCTCGCATCATCCGGAGTGGCGTCGCGCAGGATCACGAGAACTTGTCGCGCTTGCGCTTTCCGAAGCGCAGATTGCTTTCCAAATGTCCGCGCAGCGCCGCGTAGAAGGCTTCGAGGAATTCGCGCTCATCCCCCCGGCCCAGCTGCCAGCCGATCTTGTTGGTGATGGCTTCTGCCACTTCGCGCAGGGATTCGGGCCGGTCCTGCCGCAGCACGCTTTCCAGCACTTGCAATTCATGCTCGCCATAGACGGCCAGCTCCTCCTCGCCAAAGCGGTAATCGGTGGAGCGATCGGGCGCGAGCGACATGGCCTCCTGCAGCTTGGCCTGCTTGGCTTCGACCACCCATGTGCCGGCAACCACATCCCCTGCGCGCAAGGCATCCTTGTTGCAGAAGGGGAACAGCACGAACACCGCCAGCCAGATGAACATCGCCGCGCCGAATGCGCCTTCGCCCTGCCCCCCGCCGAGCAGGAAGAACAGCGGAAGGAAAACCTCGATATCGCGCACCAGATTGCGCGCGATCACCATCTCGGCCGTCAGCCTGCCGCCATCGCGCGCCGCGACGCGCAGGCCGACCAGCCGCTTGCCCGGCGTGGCGGCGCGCGGGCCCAGCTCGAACCACATGAAATAACCGTAGCGCGACAGGAAAATCAGCAGGATGATCATGATGATGATCAGTTCCAGCGCCGGATTGGCCGATGCGGAGCCTTCATCGAGGTCGAGTAATCCGATGCCGACGGCCGCCAGCAGCAGGAAAAAGAGAAGGAAGCCGACAAACAGGATCACGATGTCCAGCATAAGCGCACCGGCGCGCGCGCCCCGGCTACCGACCGTGAGCGGCAGGGATAGCCCTTCCGGCGTGATCAGCCTGCGCGCCCGCTTGGCCGCGTTGTTGGTGAAGGCGGTTTTGGTGGTCGCAGAAGCGCTCATGTCTCGCGCTCCCGCGGTTTGCGCACCAGCGTAAAATATCCGATCCAGAACACCAGCATGGCAATGCCGATGGCGTAGCGCGACCCCGTGCCGCCGACGAGCTGACGGGCATAGCCTTCCAGCAATCCGGCGACGATCAGCATGATAGTGCAGCCGACCATCACCTGCGCGGCCCGAACGCCTGCGCTCTGCATCGCGGCGAGGATGGACCGGTCGCCCGGAAAGGCCATGGTCCGCCCCACATGCAAGCCTGCCGCCCCCGCTAGCAGGATCGCCCCGATCTCCGTCGTGCCGTGAACGGAAAGCCATGCGCCGAATTCCCAGCCGAGGCCGGCATCGGCGAACACCCACAGCATCGCGCCCAGCAGGGCCATATTGTACACCAGCAGCAGCAGTGTCGGGATGCCGAACGCAAAGCCCAGCGCAAAAGCGAGGATCGAGACGCCGGTATTGTTGGAGAACAAGGAGGCTGCGAACACGCCCAATCCTTCGGCGGATTGTTCGGTGGCGATGGTTTCTCGCAGGATTTCGGGATCGGCACCCGGCACGCGGCCTTGAGCCATGCCGCCGGGCACGAGCGAGTAGAACCAGCTCTCATCGCGGCCGACGAGTATCCAGCCCACCAGCAAGCCCGCCAGCATCACTGCAAAGGCGATGCAGATATCCAGCCAGATTTCGCGCACTGCCTGGCTCCACCCGCCATTGAAGAAGCGGCGAAGCCATCCGAACAGACCGATGCGCGGACCGTAGATCTGGAACCACGCGCGCCGCACCAGCGCCTCCAGGTAAGAGAGGGTGGCGGCATCGAGCGAAGTCTCGCGGGCGACGGCGAGGCTGGAGGCTGTCTTGCGATAGAGCACCGGCAATTCCAGCAAATCGTCATCGCTGATGCGCCGAGGGGCGTTCTTCTCCAGCGCAGTGACGATGGCATCAAGGCGCTGCCAGTCGACTTCACGCTCCAGCCGGAAGCGGTCGGAACGCAAGGATGCCGCTTCGATATCGGCAGGCGGCGTGATCTCGGCGGTCTTGAACAGGGACAATGCCATCAGCCGATCGCCTCCGCCTGCTTGGTTTTCAGATAAAGGTCGATCAGCCGATAGCCGATGGCGTCGTGGCGCGCCTCGATCACATCGACGCCCAGGCGGCGCAGGCGCGTGAGCACCAGTTCGCGCTGACGGGCGAGGGCATCGGCCCCCACGGCGATAGCTATATCGCCCATCGAGTCCGGATCGGTCGCGGTCAGGTCTTCCAGCTCGGTATCGGTCATGGTCACGAAGATCACGAGGTGATGCCGCACCAGCCGCTCCACGCTTTCGACCATCAGTTCGGCCGAAGTCGGGTCGCTAAAATCGGAGAACAGCACGATCAGGCTGCGGCGCTTCAGCCGCGCGGTAAGGGTGGCGAGAGCCAGCGTAAAATTCGGCTCACGCGGTACGTAATCCAGTTCGGCCGCAGCGCTTTGCAGGCGATGGAAGGCGCGGCTGTCGACAATGAAGGGCGTCATCATCTGCGGCTGGTCGGCAAAGCCGAAAAGGCTCACCTTGTCGCCGCCTTTCAGCGCGACATAAGCTGCCATGAGGGCTGCAGACACGGCCCGATCTATGCGCGGCAAGCCGTCCACCGGCTCGCACATGCTCTGTCCGCAATCGAAAGCGAACACGATCTGGTTATCGCGCTCAGCCTCGTTCTCTCGGGCGTAGAGCGCGGTGTGGCGCGCGCTGGCTTTCCAATCGATGCGGCGGCGGTCCATGCCCGGCTCATATTCGCTTAGCGCCTCGAACTGCGTGCCTTCGCCGCGCACCCGGCGCGCCACCAGGCCGAACTGGCTGTCGCGCAGGAAGGTTTGCAGGACGGGAGAGCGCACGGGTGACAGGTCCGGCCAGACGCGGATGGTCGCTTCGAGTGGCACATATTTCTGCCGCGCGGCAAGGCCCAGCGGCCCGCGCCAGCGCAGCCACAGATCGTGCAACTCGCCCGGGCCACGACGCGTTGGCGCGATGTCTGCCTCGCCGGAAAACTTGCCGGACAATCCGGTAGGCGCGAGCTTGAAGATGGCGCTGCCGCCTTCGCCGAGCCGCGGATCGAACCCGATGGCGGCTTCGGGTGCAGCGGCATCGCTGTCGCGGTTGATGTCCGCTTCCACGCGAATGGCGGTTTCCCGGCCGACTTCGGCATCGGACGGCACGTAATAGGCGAAGTTCTGCAATCCGCCCGCCAGCCAGCCGTCCATCACCGCCAGCAACAGCAGCGCCAGCCCCGCCGCAGGCGCGACGATCCACGCCGATGGCGCCGTCGCCGCGATCACGACCGCGACTGGTGCCAATAGCGCCAGCAGCACCAGCGTGCGCCCGGTGGGCACGATGGGGATGGCAGGAAAGTTGGCGAAAAAGCGCTTCACGGGCAGGACGGTCTCAGCGCGGAGCTTCTGTCTGGTCGATCATCCCGGCGACGAGATCTTCCACCTGCTTGCCCTCGATCTCGGCGGCAGGGGAGAGAAGCAGGCGGTGGCGCAGGCATGCCGTGGCGAGCGCTTTGACATCGTCCGGAATCACGTAGGCGCGGCCCTGCAAGGCGGCGCGGGCGCGCGCGGCATTGGCGAGCAGAACTGCGGCGCGCGGCGATGCGCCGCTGGCAATATCGGGATTGTCGCGTGTCGCGCGCACCAGGTCGACGGCGTAGCGGACAATCTCGTCCGACAGGGTGACTTGCTTAACCGCCGCTTGTGCCTCGCTGATATTGGCCGCGCTGGCGACCTGCGTGATGCCGAAATCGGCCGGGCTTTGCGGTCCGCTGCGCTGGCCGAAGCGGGCGACGATGCGCGCCTCTTCCTCAGCGCTTGGATAGGGCACCAGCAGCTTGAAGGCGAAGCGGTCCAGCTGCGCTTCGGGAAGCGGATACACGCCCTGGTTCTCGATGGGGTTCTGCGTGGCGACGACCATGAAATTGTCGGACAAAGCGTGCGTTTCACCGTCCAACGTCACGCGGCGTTCCTGCATGGCTTCCAGCAGGGCGGCCTGTGTCTTGGGCGGCGTGCGGTTGATCTCGTCCGCCAGAAGCAGTTCGCGGAAGATCGGCCCGCGCGTGAGAGTGAACTGGCTGGTCTGGAAGTTGAACAGGTTGGAGCCCAGAATGTCGCCCGGCAGCAGGTCGGGGGTGAACTGGATGCGCCCGAATTCCAGCCCGCTCGCCTGCGCGAAGCAATTGGCGAGGAAGGTCTTGGCTGTCCCCGGCGGTCCCTCCAGCAGCACGTGCCCCTGCGCGATCAGTGCGATCAGCAGGTGCTCCACCGTCTCGTCCATCCCGACAATGGCCTTGGCCACTTCGGCGCGGATGGCGTTCGCCAGATTGGCTGTGTCGTCTAGCGTCATGCTCATGAGGTCAGCGTCCTTTCGAATGTCCGCAGGGCCTTGGCCGCTCGGATAATGTCACGGGGTTTGTCGGCCGCGCGCAAGTCGGCGGCGAGGCGGGAGAAGGGCGGGCCGTCATGGCCGCGGCGGTCGAGAGCGTCGTCGATGGCCGCCTCGCGCGCATCGGTATCGGCGATGCGCAGGCCGAGGCTAGCGGCCACACGGCGGCCGATCATGTCTTCATAGGGCTGCTTTAGCAGGTGCCAGCGCTTCACCCGCTCCAGCAGGCTGGCACCGTTGCGGGCGAGCTGTTCCTTGCCCCGCGCCATGGCAGGGGCTTCGGCGACGGGAGGCCCGAAACGGCGGAAACCGCGCCATGCAACCACCAATGCCGCCAGCAGCAGGCAGAGCGTTGCCGCGAGGAAAGGCGGCGAAAAGGCGAGGGTGAGCAGATTGTCGCTGCGGCCGAGGCCATTAAGCGTAAGATCGAACACCACCGGCAGTGCTGCGCCGTCCTGCGCGCGTTCTATGATCGACAGGGCGAGTGCGGCGCGATCGCGGTCGGCCATGCCGTAATTGTTCATCAGGTCGGGCTCGAACACGACGATGATCGGCCAGTCGTTGACGTAAGTGTCGTAATTGACATCTTCCGGCTTTGCCGGACTCAACTCTGCCACCAGCACATCGCCTTCATCATCGACGATGAGCGAGGTCATTACCTGATCGGTGGCCGAGACAAGCGCCTGCACCTGCTCCTCATCCGGAAGGTCGCCCGACGTGCCGAGCCCCTGCCAGCCGCCTGTTTCACCCACCGCCATTTCGCCGCCGGAAAAAATGCCGATCTCCTCGAACCAGAACGGGCTGCTGGCATTGCCGAGGACCACCCAGCCGTCCTCGATCTCGACATCGTCGCGCTGGCGCGGCTCGAAGGCGCTCCACTTGGGCAGGATGATGATGGTCGGCCCGCCGGCGAAATCACGCCGGTTTTGGATAACCTCGTCGATAGCTTCTGCATCGGCGAAAAGCGACGGGGTTATGATCGTGAGGTTGTAATCGTCCAACTCGGTGGGGTTGCGGGCAAAGGTCACATCGCTGCCGGTGCCGCGCAACAATTGCACGAGGCCGGAATAGCCGTTGAGCCCGTTGGCCGCTGCATGACTGCCACCGTCGCGCTCATCCTGCCCGGTCCACCCTTGTCCCAGCGCGTAGAGGATCATCAGGAAGGCAAGCACGCCGACCAGCAGAACGCCCAGCACTACGCCCGGGCGGAAAGGATTGGCCCTGCGGCTCATGCGGCAATCGCCTTTTGCGCCAGCGCGAAATCGGCATAGGCGCTGCGAGCGGATTGCCAGTCTTCCTGGCCCAATTTGCGAAGGGCAAACAGGCTGCGTTCCACCGGCTCTGCGATCAGGCCGAAGGCCGTGCGCGCGGCATCGGGCAGGCGCGGTTCCGCGGCAAGTTCGCGCGCCGTGCTGGAGGGTTCGACAAGGTCGGGCCGCGCCTGCGCAATCTGACCCACGCTTCGCTTGAGCAACAAGTGCGTGGCCTCGTCATACTGGCCTGCCGCAGCGAGCCTGTCGGCCTCTTCCAGCAGGGCCAGCGCCTCTTTCTGCTCGGGCACCCAGTCTTCCCTGTCCGCGCTCGCCTTGCTGCGCTTCCAGCCGAAACCCGGCCCGTAAGTCTGGTAGAGATAGGCTGCCACAAGCGCCACGAAGGCCGCGATCAGCACCCATTGCAGCACCGGCCAGATGGCGACGATAAGCTGTCCGACCGGCGAGAACACATCCGACAGCCAGCGCATGAATTCCACCAGCCAATCCGGCGGCGGCTCGGCTTCGGGAATTTCGATCTCGTCGAATTGAATATCGCCGTTTTCGCGCATTTCGCGATAGGCGCTGCCAAAGCTGCCGCCTTGCGCCCCCGATGGCGCGATAGTCCCCTGACCCGTCGTCACGAGCGCAGTGGTTACACGCCTCGCCACGCGGCGCAATGGTGCATCGCGGCAAGTGCCACGAATGTGCTAGGATTTGTTAGGGATATCGGGGCTCAGCCGCGTTTGCGCGCCAGCGGATAGCTGCCGAACATCTGCACCTGCTTGCAGTGGAAAGCGAGCTCTTCCAGCGCGCGATCCACCGCCGGATTACCCCCAGAACCGCTGGGCGCGCCGATGATGTCGGCATAGAACATGCTGGCGGAAAAGCTGGCCCCCTTCTGGTAGCTTTCCAGCTTGGTCATATTGACACCGTTCGTCGCAAATCCGCCCAGCGCCTTGTAAAGCGCGGCAGGGATGTTCTTCACTTCGAACACGAAGGTGGTCATCGCCTCCTGCCCTGCGAGCGAGGCCGGGCCGAGCGGTTCGCGCGCCAGCACCACAAAGCGCGTGGTGTTGTCGGCGCTGTCTTCGACATTCCGCTCCACGATTTGCAGCCCGTAGAGGTCCGCCGCGAGCGAGGGCGCGATGGCGGCGACGGTCGGATCATTCAATTCCGCCACATGGGCGGCCGCGCCTGCCGTATCCGAATGGCCAAGCGGCACCATGTCTCGATCTCGCAGGAACGCCCGGCTTTGGCTGAGGGCATGGGGATGGCTGTAGGCGGCCTTGAATGGGCCGGTGCCGCTCACCGCCATCAGGTCGTGATGGATCGGCATGAAATGCTCGCCTACAATGAAAAGCCCGCTTTCGGGCAGCAGGAAATGGATATCCGCGACCCGCCCGGCTTGCGAATTGTCGATGGGGATCATTGCGCAGGATGCGCGGCCATCCTTCACCGCCTCGATCGCGCCGGCAAAGCTGTAGCATGGCAGCGGCAGCGCCTCGGGCGCCCATTCATTCACCGCGCGGTGGGAATTGGCCCCGGGCGCGCCCTGGAAAGCAATTGCGCGCGCAGGTTCCCCGGCGGCGGCAGCGCGCATGGTTTCGACCATGGCTTGGGCGGGGGCAGCGTAGGAATCCATATCGGCGCCGTCGGTAGCGAGCGCGCCCGCGCCCGACAAGCGCGCATCCGGCTTGCCGCATGGCCCTTGCACGTTTCGCGCGTGGCGATTAGAGCGCGCGCAAACATCACGCATGGGCAGAACAGACTCGTCATGAACGACCGTAACAATACGATTTTCGGCTGGGTGCTTTTCAGCGGCGTCGTCGCTCTGGGCGCGTCCATCGCCTCGGCAACCTATTTCCAGGCTGACG
This sequence comes from Aurantiacibacter gangjinensis, assembly GCF_001886695.1. Taxonomy (GTDB): domain Bacteria; phylum Pseudomonadota; class Alphaproteobacteria; order Sphingomonadales; family Sphingomonadaceae; genus Alteraurantiacibacter; species Alteraurantiacibacter gangjinensis. Next base: position 56,695 of record NZ_CP018098.1, read on the forward strand.
ATCCCGAACTGCCCGAAGGTGTGGAGCCGGGATACTTCATCGAAGGAGCGGTAGCTGGCGCAGAAGAAGACGTTCTGCCCGTCGCTTACTACCTCAACCAAGGCACGGCTGCTGCCGGTGAAGGCGTGTTCGCGCGCTGCCAGGCTTGCCACAATGTCAATGCGGGCGGCGCGAATGGCCTCGGCCCTGCGCTGCACGGCATTGTCGGCGCGCCCAAGGCTGCCGTGGCCGGGTTCGATTATTCCTCCGCGCTCACCGAGATGGGCGGCGAATGGACATTCGAGAACCTCGACGCATGGCTCGCCAATCCGCGCCAATATGCGCCGGGCAACAAAATGAGCTTCCCCGGTCTTTCTGACCCGCAGGCCCGTGCAGACGTCATCCTTTACATGCGGGAAAATGGCGGCGGCCCGCCGATCCCTGAGTATGTCGAGGAAGCGCCGGCGGAGGGCGAAGGCGATGAAGACGCCGGCGTCGAAGAAGGTGTGACGGGCGAAGCGGCCGGCACTGCTGCCGAGCAGAACGCCGAAGGCGACACGCTCACCGCGACCGAAATTTCGCAGTAATTATCCGGTACGAGTTCCTGCGACGGCAGGAACCGCCACCAATAGAGAACGGCGCGTGCTGCATTACGCTCCTGCCTTCGCAGGAGCGCAGCTGCCGTCAGTCCTCGTCGCGGCCCTTGAAACCCTGAGCCACCACGTACCACTCGCTGGAGCCCTTGCGGCTGGCGGGCGGCTTGGCGTGCTTCACCGTCTTGAAATGCTTCTTCAGCAGGTCGAGCAATTCCTTGTCGGTGCCGCCAGCAAAGCCCTTGGCGACGAATGCGCCGCCTGTCTCCAGCACTTCGACAGCAAACCACGCCGCCGCTTCGACAAGGGCCATGGTGCGCAAATGATCGGTCTGCTTGTGGCCCACCGTATTGGCCGCCATGTCCGACATGACGAGGTCGGGCGAACCGTCCAGCGCGGCGGTCAGCGCGGCTGGCGCGGCGTCGTCCATGAAATCCATCAGCAGGATTTCGACGCCTTCGATGGGTTCCGTCTCCAATATGTCAATACCGACAATCGCCGCCTTCGGCGCGCGGCGGCGCACCACCTGCGCCCAGCCGCCCGGCGCAATGCCCAAGTCGACCACACGTTTCGCGCCTTTCACGAGGCCGAAGCGATCATCGAGCTCGATCAGCTTGAACGCCGCGCGGCTGCGATAATCCTCTTCTTTCGCACGCTTGACGTAAGGGTCGTTCAGCTGCCGCTCCAGCCAGCGCTGGCTGGATGCCTTGCGCTTCTTGGCGGTCTTCAGCCTCCGCACCGAATCCTTGCCTGCGCGCGCCATCAGTTGCCCGCCGACCGATCTTTCAATCGTCGCAGCGCCGCCTGTGCTTCAGCCCCTTCGGCATCGGCGGACATCAGGCTTCGCAGGATGCCTTCGCGGATGCCGCGGTCGGCCACGCCCAGCCGGTCCGCCGGCCAGATGTCGAGAATGGCATCGAGTATCGCGCATCCGGCCACAACCAGATCGGCGCGGTCCTGTCCGATACAATCGAGCTGGCTGCGCTCTTGCGGCGACATGCCGGAAAGCCGCTGCGAGATATTGCGCATGGAATCGGACGGCACGATCAGCCCGTCCACCGCCTTGCGATCGTAATGCGGCAGGCCGAGATGGACGCTGGCAAGCGTCGTCACCGTGCCGCTGGTGCCCAGCAGGCGCTGGTCTTCGGACTGGTGCGGCTCGATACGCTGCGCGAAGTCGGCAAAACTGTCTTTCACCAGCTGCATCATCTTCGCATAGCGCGCGAGGCGACCGGCTTCGTCGGCAGGTTCCATGCCGACCGTTTCGGACAGCGATACCACGCCCCAAGGCACACTCTGCCAGTCGAGAATGCGCGGTACAGGAGCGCCCGGTTCGATCAGCACCAGCTCGGTCGAGCCTCCACCGATGTCGAAGATGATGGCAGGTCCGATGCCGTCTTCCAGCAGGATGTGGCAACCGAGCACGGCGAGGCGTGCCTCCTCCTGCGCGCTGATGATATCGAGCACGATGCCCGTTTCCTCGCGCACCCGGTCTATGAATGCAGCGCCATTTGTCGCGCGGCGGCATGCCTCGGTAGCGACCGAGCGGGCGAGGTGAACATTGCGGCGGCGCAGCTTGTCGGCACACACTTTGAGGGCACCCAGCGCGCGGTCCATCGCATGGTCGGACAGGCGGCCTGTCTGCGCTAGTCCCTCGCCAAGGCGAACGACGCGCGAGAAGGCATCGATCACCACGAAATTCTCGTCGGACGGACGCGCAATCAACAGGCGGCAATTATTGGTGCCGAGATCGATGGCCGCATAGGCCTGTCTGTAGGATTTGTGCGGGGGGCGACGCCATTGCCGCGCATCGCGGTCTTGCCCCTGCTGCTGCCTGCCGGACCTGTTTCTCTGGCCGCTGCTTGCGTTCTGCCGCCCCCGCCGATGCCCTTGTCGATCCTGGTGCGGCCCGTTTCCGGCCTTCTTGCGTCGATCCGGCGGATTGATATCCGCCATAGTTTCGTACTTCCGATATGTCATCCACCCGACAGGGATGGAAACCTGCCATAAGGCTAGACCATGGCGGGGATCGGCACAAGTCGCGCGCGAATCACGCGCGTGTCGGCAGTGTTTGCGCGAAGGGAGAGGCAAGGGCGGGCAGCAGTGCGATGTCGCGCTCCGCCAGCGCATCGTTCACGCCGATGGTGATGCGATGCTGCAGCACATCGTCGCGGTAGGTGCCATGCAGCCGGTCCCATACGGTGAGGCCAGCGGTCCAGTTCGCATCCATCTCGTCCAGCTTCTGGCTATGATGGATGCCGTGCAGTCGCGGCGTCGCGATGACGGTTCGGAGCGCCCTGTCCACCTGTTTCGGCAGGCGAAGATTGGAATGGTGGAACAGCACGGACGCGATGAAGAAGCCGCGCCATAGATCATGTGTTTGCGGATCCGCCCCCGACAGGCGAACCTGCGCCATGCGCATGGGCGTGGAGATCAGCATGTCGGCGGCATGGAAGCGGATGGCGGTCGAGGCGTCGAGATCGGGATCGAGGTGATGCACACGGTGGAAGCGCCACAGGAACGGCAATTTATGCGTCGCCACGTGCCAGAGGTAATAGGTGTAATCCATCAGCAGGAATGCAGCGATCCGCCCTGGCCATCCTCTGATGCGGTGCTGGATGCCGCGTTTTGCGCGCGCGTTTTCCTGCGCGATGCTCTCGGTGAGCGGCGCTTCGCTGGCCATGATGACGGCCTGGCAGGCAAGGCCCATCGCGCCGTTGCGCGCGAGGCGCGGCAATTGCTGCCTTGTACGCTGGCGCAGCGGCCTGGCCCGCTCCGCTAGAAGTAGCGCGCCGACGGCTGCCCCCGCGACGGCGAACCCGACAATTTTGGCGAGACGTTTGGCCATGGCCGGACAATGCGCCATCGCCTTTGCCGGGTCCAGCCTGTAGGAGGCTAGGGGTGACCGATCCGACGATTGCCCTCTTCGCCAAATATCCCGTGCCCGGTCTCGCCAAGACGCGGCTGGCACCGATGCTGGGAGAGGAAGGCGCGGCAGCGCTGCATCGCAGGCTGGTCAAGCGGACTATGGCGACGATGCGGCAGAGTGGCTTGCCGTTTTCCGTCTATTTCACAGGGGCTTCGCGGCAGGATTTTGCCGACTGGCTGGGCGACGATGTGCCGCTGGTGGAGCAGCGCGAGGGCGATCTGGGCGAGCGATTGGCGCGCGTAGCGTCGCCCGCGATCCTGCTTGGCGCGGACATTCCCGGACTGGCCGCGCGGCACTTGCGCGATGCGGCGGCGGCATTGGAAAAACATGACGTTGTTATCGGTCCGGCCAGCGATGGCGGCTATTATCTCATTGGATTCGGGAAAGAATATCCCTTCCTATGGCGAGGATTGGAATGGGGCACCGAGAGCGTCCTGGCGGACACTGAACGCTTTCTGCAGGCACACAGCGTATCCTACAGCCTGCTGGACGAACTCGACGACTGCGACCGGCCCGAAGACCTCGCCAAATGGCCGGACCTGCTGGCGTGACCACCGCAATCGTCATCCCGATGCTGAATGAGCAGGCGGCCTTGCCGACGCTGATCGCAAAGCTGGCGCGTCTCGATCCCGCGCCGGACGAAATCATCGCGGTCGATGGCGGCAGCGCGGATGCATCGGTGAAACTTGCCGGTGCGGCCGGGTGGCGTGTCATTACTGCCGAGCGCGGGCGCGCCAACCAGATCAATGCGGGCGTGGCGGCGGCGGCAACCGACATTGTCGTTGTGCTGCATGCCGACACCGTGCCGCCAGCCGATATGGTGGCGGTGATCGAGGAAACGCTGTCCGATCACAGAATCTCGCTGGCAGGCTTCACCCCCATCATTCGCGGGCCGGACAAGGTCCGCTGGGGCACCACGGCACATAATTGGGCCAAGACCTGGTACGCGCCGCTTGTCGCGAGGCCGCACCTGTTCTTTCGCGGCGTCCGACTGCTCTTCGGCGACCACGCCATGTTCTTCCGCCGCGCGCATTTCCTGGAAAGCGGAGGCTGCACGCCGGGCGAAATGGTGATGGAGGAGGCGGACTTATGCGTCCGCCTGTCGCGCTATGGCCGGGTCAAACTGCTGCGCCGAACCGTGGAAACATCGGACAGGCGCATCGCCGAATGGGGCGCGCTGAAAGCGAACTGGATTTATTTCAAGGTCGGCATGCTTTGGGCGTTCGGCGCGAAGAAGCGGCTGGCGGACATGTATCCGGATGTGCGGTGATGATTCGGCAGACCGTTCGTGCTGAGCCGGTGGCTACATGAGCCGTCTTCGAGTCCGAAGTACGATTGACACGAACCGCACTTTCGCCCTTCGACAAGCTCAGGACGAACGGGGGCTTACGCCCTCGGAAGATACCCCACCGCGATGGCGTATTTTATCATCCGGTCCAGCCATGCGCTGTCGGTGGGCGGACTTTCCAGTCCCGTCATTTTGCGGAAGCGCGTGTCGTCGAAGCGCGGGTTGCGGGTGAAATAGGGGCCGAATGTGCCGAGCATCCGGCCGGCCAGCATGCGCTCGGCAGGCGCGAGATTGGCGGGCACATATCGGTCCGGCGAAACCACTTCGGGACTTGGGAAATGATCCACGCGCCCAACGCCGTGCGCCAATTCGGCGGCAGCCAGCGGGGCGTCGGCGACGAGGTGATAATATCCGCCTTGCGCCTCTTCCATCCGCTCCGCCAGCACCGCTATGCCTTCTGCAACGTGGTCGATGGGCACGAGATCGAGCGTCGATCCTTCGATCACCGGAAATTGCGTCACCTTGCCGCGCGCCATCAGGCGGAAGACATTGGTGAGCGAGGGAAAGTCGCGGATCGCACCGGTCTCGCTGTCGCCCAGCACGATGGAGGGGCGCGCTATCGCAAAAGGCACGCCGCTACCCGCCACCGCCGCCTCGGCCCGCGCCTTGCTGGCTTCGTAGCGGTTGGTGAACTGCCTGTCGGCAGGCACCGGAGCCTCGGGAATGTCGCCCTCTTCCAGCCCGCTGACATAGGCGGTGCTGACATGCAGGAAGGCCGCACCCGCCGCCTTTGCAAAGGCGAGCGCATTGCGCGTGCCCTCGACATTGACGGCCTGCAAGTCCACCTCCGACGCATCGAATTCGAGGCTGGCCGCGCAATGGATGACCACATCCTGCGGCGCCGGCTCGACCCCCATCATCGGTTGGGTGACATCGCCGCTGACGATGGTGATATCATCCACCAGCGTGCCATCGTTGCCGCGCACTTCGGGGTTGCGGCGGACCATGCCGGTCACGCTATGCTCACGCGCTGCCAGCCGTGCGCAAACCTCGCCGCCGATCAGCCCGGCGGCGCCGGTGACTAGGATCTTCAGCAACAGGCCGCGCCGGTGGCAGCGGGCGCATCGGCGCTCTGGCCGAAGGGCACCGCCGTTCCGCAACCCGGGAACACGCCATAATGCCGCGAGAAATCGCCGATAAAGTCGAAATGCGCGGCAAAGCGTGTTTCGGCCAGCATCAGCCAGGTGTTGCCGCATACCCGGAAGACGCGGCCTGCCTCTATGGCATGATGCGCGTCCAGTTCGAACTCCCGCTCATGCTCGGGCACCGTCCCTTTATAGACGACTGCCTGCCCGTAATCCTCGCATTGCGGTTCCAGCCCGGCGAGCTTGAAGAGGCGATAGGTGGCCGATACGAAATTGATGCCTGCCAGCTTCTCGGCTGCCTCACGGTCATTGATGCCCAGCGGGCGGTCGGTGACGAGGCGCGGATCGGCAAAGCCTGCCGCCTTGGCGATGGCATCGAAGTCGCCCCAGTAGAGCGCGCCGGACAGGCACTCGCCATGCAGCATCGGATCGTTCAGCAGGTGCTCGGGCACGCGGCGGTCTGCATATACGTCGGAGAAATAGAGCTCGCCGCCCGGTTTCAGCAGCCGATGCGCGGCGCGGAACACCGCTTCCTTGTCCGCCACCAGATTGATGACGCAGTTGGAAACGATGATGTCGAAGCTCTCCGGCTCCAGCCCCAGCTGGTCCAGTTTCTCGATATCGCCTTCCACGAAATCGACATTGGCGTAACCGAATCGCTCCGCGTGCCAATCCTTGTGCGCATTGGCGACGGCCAGCTGTTCCGGCGTGGCATCGACGCCTGTCACATGGCCATCCTTGCCGACCAGTTGCGCAAGCAAATAGGCATCCTGTCCGCTGCCCGATCCGAGATCGAGAACCCGCGCGCCTTCAAGCGCCTGCGGGACCACGAGGCCGCAGCCGTAATAGCGCGCTTTCACCTCTTCGTGCACGTTCTTCAGCGCCTGCATCACGGCGGATGAGGGCATCTCGAAGGTGCAGCAGGCATCGGTGCGCAGATCGCCCGATCCGCCCAGCACCTTGCCGTAATAATCCTGCGAATTCTGGAGATTCATGAAACTCTTTTCCTCTGCCGAGCGAATGGATGGGCCATAGCAGGAAGCATTTCGTTTCCCAGCGCCTTTGCGTTACCGACAGGGGACTTATGGATTATTCGCATGATGTTATCGTGATCGGTGGCGGCGCTGCCGGGCTGACGGCAGCGGGTGGCTGCGCGCTGTTCGGCCTGAAGGTGGCCTTGATCGAAGGTCACAAGATGGGCGGTGAGTGCCTGAACAATGGCTGCGTGCCTTCCAAAGCGCTTATCACCAGCGCGCGGCGTGCCGCCGAAGCGCGCGAGGAAAAGCGCGCCGGGGTGCAACTGGCCGCGCCGGTGGTCGATTGGCAGGGCGTGCATGGCCATGTGCACAAGGCCATCGCCGATATCGCCCCACACGATTCGAAAGAGACGTTCGAGGAGATGGGCTGCGAAGTCATTCAGGACTGGGCGAAGCTTACCGGCAAGCATTCGGTGGAAGTCGGCGGCCGCATGCTGACCGCGCCGCGCATCGTCATTGCCACGGGTAGCGGGCCGTTTGTGCCGCCGATCCCGGGGCTGGACGATGTGGACTATCTCACCAATGAGAATCTGTTCGACCTTACCAAGCAGCCTGACCATCTCGTCATCATCGGTGGCGGCGTGATCGGCATGGAAATGGCGCAGAGTTTCCGCCGCCTGGGCAGCGAAGTGACGGTGATCGAGCCGGGCGAGCCGATGGGCCGCGACGACCGCGACAGCGTGGCCGTGGTAGTCAATGCGATGACGCGCGAGGGTGTGCGCTTCGTGAAGGGCAAGGCCGAGAAGGTAGCGAAAAGCGCCGATGGCGGCGTAACGATCACCACCGACGGGGGCGAGGAGGTGAGCGGATCGCACCTGCTGATAGCCGTCGGGCGCAAGGCGCGTACCGAAGGTTATGGGCTGGAAAAGCTGGGCATTGAGACGGGCCGCAACGGCATCGTGGTGGACGAGCGCCGCCGCACCAATCTCAAGCACATCTATGCCATCGGCGATTGTCGGGATGGGCCGCGCCTGACGCATGTTTCCGGCTATGAAGGCAGTCGCGTCGTGCTGGAAATCGCGCTCGGCCTGCCGAGTAAGGTGGATTACAAGGCGCTGCCCTGGTGCACCTACACCTCGCCCGAGGTCGGCCAGATCGGCCTTACCGAAAGCGAAGCGCGCGAAAAGTATGGCGACAAGCTGAAAGTCATCACCGAAGGCTTCGACCACAACGAACGCGCAATCGCCGAGGGCGAGACGCTGGGCCACGTCAAGGTGATGTTCAACGGCAAGAAGGTCGTCGGCGCCAGCGTATGTGGCAAGAATGCGGGCGAATTGCTGCTGCCGTTCACGCAAATGATTACTGGCAAGGCGGGCAGTTTCGATATGGGCGGCGCGATCATTTCCTATCCGACCCGCTCCGAAATCGTGAAGGCGGCATCCTTCAGCGCGTGGGAGCCGACGGTTTTCGGCAAATGGCCCAAGAGCTGGGTCGCATTCCTCGCGAAATTGCGTCGGGCCTTCTGATGGCTACCCGTTTGCTCTCTCGCAATGCGCCCGATGGGCCATCGCCCTTTGCCGTTGCGGCGGAGGCGCTGCCCGCGGGCAAGTTCACCGATCCGCTGCGCACGGCGGATGGCTCAGCCCGCGCTACGGTGAGCCTGCGTCAGCTCGATACGCTGTGGTTCGCCACAGGCACGCTGTGCAACCTCGCCTGCGCCAATTGCTATATCGAGAGCAGTCCCACCAACGACGCCTTGATCTATATGAGTGCAGCGCATGTGACGCGTTTCCTCGACGAGATTGCGGCAAGCGGGCGTTCGGTGCGCGAAATCGCCTATACGGGCGGCGAACCGTTCATGAACCCGGAGATCATCGCACTGATCGAAGAGCCGCTGCGGCGCGGCTTCGAGGTGTTGGTGCTGTCCAATGCGATGAAGCCGATGCGTCGGCAAGAGGCCGAGCTGCTGCGCCTGCGCGAGACGTATGGCGACAAGATGACCGTCCGCGTTTCCATCGATCACCATACGCGAGGAGTGCACGAAGCAGAGCGTGGCCCGCGAAGCTGGGAGCCGATGCTGGACGGGATGCGCTGGCTGTCCGCCAACGGCTTTTCGCTCGCCGCTGCGGGGCGCAGCCTTGCAGGTGAAACGGAGACGCAGGCGCGCAATGCCTATCGCCTTCTGTTCGAAAGCGAAGGCATTTCGGTCGATACCGCCGATCGGGCGCGTCTCGTGCTGTTCCCCGAAATGGATGCGAGCGCGGACATCGCGGAGATCAGCACCGATTGCTGGGGCATTCTCGGCAAATCGCCCGATGATGTGATGTGCGCCAGCAGCCGTATGATCGTGCATCGCAAAGGCGAAGAGGCACCGCGCGTCGTCGCCTGCACATTGCTGCCGTATGACCCGGAATTCGACCTCGGGAGCACTATCGATGAAGCGGACCGCGAAGTGCCATTGAACCATCCGCATTGCGCGCGTTTCTGCGTGCTGGGCGGGGCGAGTTGCTCGGCCTGACGGAACCGATGGCGCGCAGCCCGCGTTCAGCCTCCATGTCCATCCGTGCCACCATCGCCCTCGGCGCCGCAGCTTGCCTCGCCATCCTGGCTGTTCCCGCCGCCGCGCAGGACCGCATCGACGGCACCTATCGCGATTCGGGTGGCTATGTCGAAATCACGGTCGCGCCCTGTGGCAGTGCGCGCTGCGGCACAATCAGCCGTATCATCCGCAACAAGCCGGGCGAGCCGGACCGCGACGTGCATAACGATGATCCCTCGCTCCGCGACCGGCCGATCCTCGGCATCCGGTTGCTGAGCAATCTACGCTGGGATGACGGCGCATGGCGCGGCAGCGTCTACAATCCGGAGGACGGTAACACCTACCGCACCGAAGTGCGGCGCCGCGCCGATGGCTCGCTGGAAGTGAAGGGCTGCGTCACGCTGTTCTGCCGCACGCGCGTGTGGCCCCGCAGCTGACTGCGCCTAGGGCGCAATCAACCTGCTTGACCGAACCCAGCCCCCGCGTTAGTGGGCCGCCCTCTGATATTGCCCCGTCGTCTAATGGTAAGACTACGGACTCTGACTCCGTCAATTGAGGTTCGAATCCTCACGGGGCATCCAGACCTCCGGTATTTCGGCGCAAACGCACAAAGCCCTATCTAGCCGATAACCCTGACATTTTTATACATTCCTGCCGTCACGAACGGAAAGGAATCGCTATGGGACAAACCAATCTCCGGGCTTCGCTAAGGAAGCGTCACTCGCAACTCAAAGGGCAGCGCGATGATCTGGCGCTTCGGATCGAAGCAGTGAAGCGGGACATGGCGAAGTTGGATGAGCTGGAGGCGGAGCTTCCTAAGCTCGACGAACTGATTAGGGCCTCCGAGCTTCTGTTGAAGGACAACGATCCAGACTTTGATCCAGACGAGAATCCTCCGCTAAAGCCTTGGACCCACCACATTCCTGTCCCCTTCGGTCAGTGCGGCCGGCGAGGGCTTAAGGTGCTTAAGGAGGCTAACGCTGCCATGAGCGTTAGGCAAGTGGCCCAGCAAGTGCTGCGAGAAGTCGGCGTCGATGAGCCTGAGTTGGAGACCTTGCGCCGCGTGCAGAACGCTATCGAGTCCTCTTTTCGCAAGTTCGATGGGCGGACCGTGGAATCGTCCGGAGCCTATCCGAAGCAATGGCGCTCAATAGTAAAACGGGAACTTAAATTCGATCCGTAATAGTAAAGCAAAAAATGCGGTTATGTAAATTTTCAATTGCGGTAAGCGCATGTAAATAAAAGATATTTACATCCTCAACGAATCGGCATAGGAAGAGGATTCCATCCCAAAAATGGGTGGAGCCGCAAGCACTGGCGTGTACTTGCGGCCCCTATCAACACCTGACTTTGTACAAGAAAGCGAGGTGAGCCGTGTAGATCAACTGCGCGTCACGATTCTATACGTGACTCTTATTATGGAGTCCAGACAATAATTTAGTCCTCGCCGAGATGGAGATTTTTCACTTCCATCGCGGCGAGGCACTGGAATAGGAAGGCCGCCGAGAAGGAGCCTCTAGCGATCTTGTTCGCGACGTTCCGCGCATTGTCTTCGATTCCAAGCTCCTCCAGCTTCTGAACCAGTTCGGGTGCATTCACCTGCCTGCGAGCCATTTCGGCTTTCAGGACGCTCTTCGCATAGCTGTTCCAGTCGCGCACATTCACCTCCAACCAAGGTTTATCATCAAATATGGTGAAAAGTCACTTGACAGAACCGGACTCATTCATCAAATTCGATGCAATATCACTGCATCGGAGGATAAGTCGCAACATTTTCTCATTTCGGCAAGGGCTAGGACGCTTGATGTCAAGCGGATCGCTCGCATGTCCGAAGAGGAAGCAGTCGATGTGTTTATCGCGTTGCGATATAGCGATACAGGCGGCGAGCCGTTCTGTTCAAAGTGCAGATGTCAGGTAACCTACAAGATCAATCGCACGATCAAGAATCGCAAGACAGGTGAGATCACCGGCACGAGCCGAAAATACACTTGCGCTGATTGCGGCCACCAATTCTCCCCTACAGCCGGCACTATCTTCCATTCCCGGAAGCTCGAACATCGGGACATACTGCTTGGCGTGGCGCTCTGGATCAATGGAGCGAAGGGGATGGCCGCACTGGAACTGTGTCGCCAAATGAACATGAACGTAAAGTCGGCCTTTGTGGTCGAGCAAAAGCTTCGCGAAGTGATCGGCTCGATCCAACACGCCCGGAAGCTATCCGGCATCGTGGAAGGCGATGCCACCTATGTCGGCGGCTACGTGAAGCCGGCGAACTTCAAAAAGAACAGGGCTGATAGGCGTAGGCTGGCAAACCAATCTGGCAGGAGGCAGGCCGTAACAGTCCTCAGGGAGCGCAACGGAAGGACGCGGGCATTCGTTCAGAGCGAGAAAGATACCGCTACCAAAATGCTCGATTTAGTTGAGCTAGGTAGTGAGATCATCACAGATGAGAATAAAGCTTGGGACAGCCTAGACGCGATTTTTGATCGGAAGCGCATCAACCATGATGGGCGCGACGTGGCGAACTATGGCGAAGCCGCATATTCCAAAGAGGGTGTTAGCACCAATCAGGCGGAGTCCGCTCACGCTCGCCTCAAGCGTTCACAGATGGGCGTTCACCACCGTATCTCCGGCAAATACCTGCAAGGTTACGCAGACGAGATGACATGGCGAGAGGACGTGCGCCGTTTGTCGAACGGCGAGCAGTTCCTCCAGCTCGTAACCGCCGGTCTGCACCACCCTCGCTCGAAGCGAATGGTCGGCAAGTGGCAGCGAAAGAAGAGGGCCGCGTAGTGGCTACGTTCTGCATCCATCTTATGGCGCAGAAGGAGCCGCTGTCAGTCGACTTGCCCTTCGACGGGATTGATCAGCTTGTCGATCAGGCAAGTAGCTCAAGGTATATCGTCGGGCACTTGGCAGTGCCCGACGAGGAAGGTGTGTGTCGGCGGGTAATGATTGCGACGAGCCGCATTCAGTGTGCCGTGGAGGTTGACTAACCCGCGAAGGGATCGCGCTCGGCTCCTGCGCACCTCAGCGTGGCGTTGAAAGCGTCTTGGTCGCTTCGTGTTGGACCATGGATGAAGATCATCTCGTTTCGGTGATAAACTGAGATCGTAATCATCATAGGAAACATGTTGCGGGCATAGCGCTCTGGGATCGGGATGCGCACAAACGAAAATTCTGGATTTCGAACTACCGCATATCGCGTTGTGAGGAGACGATAGCTCCGGAAATTAACGCTGAGGTTCACGTGATCGCGTGATGTGAGCGCGGCCCAATTGCGGTTGCCGAGAAGGAGCGTCAATGATCCATCGACGCTGCTGACCTCATAGACGACGGTCGTACCATCGGACGCTGTTGCTTCCATGAAGCAACCGCCGTCGAATGAGTTGATCGACCAGACGCCTACCCTTTGGACGGTCTCTTGCGCTCTTACCGACACCGCGCTCGCACACATGACGAGCAACGCCATGACGAAGATTCGCATAAACTACCCCATGTTCGGCCCGGCTGGTGCCGGGACGGTTAGTCACGCACGAACATGGGTAAGCACGCCCCACTTATTCGGCCTTGCGGCCTGTTGTATTCAGCGGGCCGCCCGACAAAGGCGGACCCATGTTCAGTGCGCGAAACGCACACCTCCCAGCGGTGACTAAGCCGGTGAGAGATGCGGCTAAACTATGCGGGAAACATTGACTTTTCAATAAATTTGATGTAAGATTGCGATCTTCGATCGCGAGGCGATCAATTACCTTTCTTTTCGGACAATCCTTGCTCGCCGCTTGGCCAGTAGCGATAGTTGTCTGCTATCGGGCGTAACCTGAACAGCGGTTATCGGCGCTATAAGGAGCCGAGAAAGCAAAACACGCTATGTTAACTCTGCGTTTTTAGAATGCGAAGAAAGAGCGGGAACTGGGTAACTCAACAAAAAGTTGACCTATGCACAGCCAACCCGCATATTGCTAAATGAGAAAGGAGCTAGAACAATGCTGAACTTCGCCCACGAAGCGGCGGTCGACGTGAACGCTCCGCGCGCTGCGAAGCCACGAAAAATCGATCGCAAAGAGCTTCGCAAAAAGATCAACGAGAATTTTTCGAAGTCTCTTGAATACCTTTCAAAGTGAGCCGCAATGGCTCGATTTCGAAGATGTGATCGACATCCAGCGTGAGCAAATTGAGCTCCACGGTGGACCACATGGCGTAATTGATGACGGGCTCGTCCGCAGCGCTTTGGGACGAGCCCGTACTTTATACGATATCACTGGAGAGTCAGATATTCTGACGCTGGGCGTGACACTCGGATTAGGCCTCGCAAAGAACCACGGCTTTGTTGACGGCAATAAGCGAGCTGGCGTTTTTGCAATGATCGAATTTATGGCGATCAACGGGTATTGGCTCGATTTGCCTAATGACACCTATCTAGGTGAATTGTTTGAGGCTGCGGTTGCCGGAGCGATTAGCGACGCTGATTTGGTTGCCGCCTTAGATGAGTATACAACGGAGATGCCAGACTAGCTGGGATAATTATATTTCTTGAAATTTTACGGCCCAGCCCTCCCACACATCCCATAATCAGGCACGTCATCACCAAGGCTGGTCTGATCAACCAGGCTATCCCGGACTTGTCGTCGCCGAAGGCGGTGTCCGTTCGATGATCTGGGGCCTCCCGCTCCAGCAGACGAGCAAGAAAACCGGCAAGACGTTGAAACCCAAGCCTGTCAACAATGCCCGGACCGATAAGCTTAAGTCCTACTTCTGGAGGCACAGCTTCGAGGAGAGACGCTGCCTGATCCCGCTGAGTGCTTGGTGCGAAGCGGAAGGCGGACCCGGACATGGATGAGCTTGCCCGATAGCGAGCTATTCGCGGTCGCTGGCGTCTGGCGAGATAGTGATGAATGGGGACACAGTTACTCGATGGTCATGACCGACGCGATTGGAGGGGCTGCCGAAGTCCATAACCGTACGCCGGTGATCCTAGCGCCTGAGGATCGAGAGGTTTGGAAAAAGGGCTCGCCGCAAGACGCATATGCTCTCTGTCAGCCACGCGAGCATATTTTGCGGATTGAACGCACCAGCGAGCCTTGGCGGCTCTGAATGAGCATCAGGCGTTTGCATTCCAATTGCTGATTTCGTATTTTTTTGATCAATTTTGGTAGACGTTTTGCGATCCGCTCTCTGTAAATTACATAAGCTCTTTGGCTATGCAGATGGCATTCAAATGGCTTTGCAATTTCGCAATTACATTAGCGTCCAACGCAAAAGCATTGAAATTGCTAGCTTTTTTGACGTCTGCAAATGATTTGCAATTAGAAAATTACATTAACGCGCCCAATAAGGAACATACCTCGCATAGCGGTTGCTCTGATCTTCGGACAAAGGCGCGATCCTCCCGCGATCCAACGCATCTTTGATAACCATTGAGACTTGAGGGTATTGTCTTTGTGGCAAGCCAAAACGTTCGCGCAGGGACGAATTGCTCATCGGCTCATTGTCCTCAAACTGCAAGCAGGCGTGCTGATAGCAGGCTAGGATTCGCTCATCAGATGTCCATTTACCGAACGGTTTCTCTTTGAATGTCGTCACCACGGTGGAACCTTCGACAATTTGAATTGAAGGAGGTGGAAGCGCAGCAGCTTCAATAGCGCGCAAAGCTCTATCAACACCACTACCTCGCAATTCACAGAGGCCGGCTTTTCGCATCAAATTAGAAAATTCTGGATTTCGCGATTTCGAAGGACTGTCAATGAAGCGATCTGCCTCAATGAGTGGGACGCCCGGATTGATAATCTTCACGCGGTCCGCATACACTTCAAAAGTTGGCCGTTCTCCGTGACGAGTTAAGTCTTGGTGAACGAGCGCGTTTGCGACCAACTCTCGGATGGCTACCTCTGGAATCCCGTATATCGACGTTCTAATTCCATCGATAAATTCCTCACCCTCAGATAATAGGCCCATCAGTCTCTTCATCAGCACACTGAATACGACTGCATAACCTCTGGTGCCTGCTAAATCCTCACGTGCAGTGTCCTTGTCCGTCCCCTCAAATTCGAGAAGCCGCATACCTTTCATCGACAAAGCTGGAAATTTATCGAGGTCCTTGGCGCAAGCAATCGCCATTAAGGCTAAGATATCAAACCTGCCTTGAAGATTTTTCTGGATCAGCCCCTCGCCAATCAAACGATCTAACTTTGCCTCGATCGAATTGGCTGTGATCTCCAGAAGGTCTAGCAGCTTTGTAAAATCATAATCCTCATTAAGATCGTCAATTGTCGCATTCGGTTGTATGATTGAGCTTTCAAAGGAAAATCGGGACGTGATCTGCCAAATGCTGCGCTCCAGATCGGAATAATCCGCGAGCTTCTGTTGTGCTGACCCAATCCTGACGTATGCTTGATTCTGAAACCTCACCGGCCTTTCGTAGGAAGGGGTAATGCACAGAATCTCGATACGCTTTCCGTGATAAGAGACGGTTTCTACCAGCAATCTAATTCGTGGATCGAGCATCTTGGAAAGCCAAAGCAAGAAGGGTTCGTTACCTTCTTTCTTCGCATTCAAATTGACCGATGTTCCGATCACATCATGGCTACCATCTTCAATTCCCCAAACTAGATAGGCTTCGCTCTTCTCTCGGAGAATTGCCGCATTAGCTAGCGCGGACACATATTTGCCGATCGCCACAGCGTTGTCGTTGTTGGTCTTAAACTCGACCCAATCAACTTCACCGGTAAGCGCTCTCAGGTTGTCAAGTAGCGCGGTAGGGTCTTCAATTTTGATGGCCACACACCCTTATAGAACCAATTCAATGGGAGGGCGATAGCAACAAGCTGCATTTGACCGCAACTTTCGTTCGTTTGCTGGCATACACCGATAAAGTGCGCTTTGTGCGTCTGCGCCGAAATACCGCAGACCTCCCGAACCGCGATCAATCCTCCCACCAATAGGGCAGGCGCTGCGCGTCACCGGTGACGATTTCGTTCATGGTCGTCGCATCGTAAGCGCGACCGCCTAGCACGATGGTTTCCACCGTCTCGGTATTGCGGATGTTGTCGAGCGGGTTGCCGGTGAGGATCACCAGGTCCGCCAGCTTGCCGACTTCCAGCGAACCGATCTCGCTATCCATGCCGAGCGAGCGCGCCGCGCTGATCGTGCCGGTGGCCAGCGCCTCCACAGGGCTCATTCCACCACGCGCGAAGCTCCAGATCTCCCAGTGCATGTCGATGCCCGATTGCTGGCCGTGGCCGCCAGCCGCCACTTCGACGCCGCGCTGGGCGAGGCGACGGGATTCGCGGGCGATATCATCATCGACGAAATTGTTCTCAGGCGCGGTGGTCCGCCGCGAATTGGCAGAGCGCAGGATCGCGGGCGGAGTGTGTGCCTGAAGTAGCGGTTGCGCAAAAACGTCGGTTTCCTGACGCCAGTACGGATCGCCCGCAAGGCCGCCATAGCCCACACCGATGGTGGGCGTGTAATTGGTGTTAGCCTGCTCGAAAAATTGCAGCACGTCTTCGTACATATATTCCACAGGCAGGTTGTGCTCGAGCGTGGAATTGCCGTCGGCGACGAGGTTCATGTCCATGCCGAAGAGCGAGCCGCCTTCGGCCACGACCATCATGTTCTCGCGCCGCGCGGCTTCGACCACCATCTGCCGCTGGTCGCGGCGCGGCTGGTTGTAATTCTTGACCGACGGAGCACCCTCGGCCCGCAGGCGCCGCACATGGTCCAGCGCATCCTCCAGATTGTCGATCTGGGCGTAGGCGTAAGGGTTGCGCGCGCCGTAAATGATGCGGCCCGTGCTGAACATGCGCGGGGCGAGCAGGTCGCCGGTGCGCTGCAGATCGTCCGCCACGAAGAAGGGCGTATCGCTCGAGGGATCGTGGATGGTCGTGGTGCCCAGAGCCAGCACCTGCGTCAGGTGCCAGTTCTGCTGCGGCACGAGATCACCCACGGCGACAGGGCCGTGCGCGTGTGCATCGACCAGGCCGGGGATGATCGTGCGACCCGTCGCATCGATGGTCGGCGTGCCGGCCGGGATGTTGACTTCGCTCGCCGGCCCGATGGCGGCAATGATGTCGCCCCGCACAAGGATCGTGCCGCCCTCGATTACGCCGCCATCCTCTGCTGCCATCGTGACGATGCGCGCGCCGGTAATGGCAAGCGTGCCGTCATAACGGTCGGCAGTCACGGTGCGGCGAATGGCGACACCGGTTGCAGGCGGAGAGAAGCGGTCGGCCTCATCGTCATCTTCGCCCGCAGGGGCGGAAGCGAAGAGATCGTCCAGCCGCGCGGTGTAAAGCGTGGAGCCGAGCGACCAGTTCAGTGTGTCGCCGCCATTGCCCCAATGCACGTAATCGGCACCGGAGTCCGACACCTCGACCACGGGCAGGGCGCGCGCCGACCCGGAGACGGTGACGGTCTGGCCGCCGGGCATCAGCGGCATGGCATAGGCATCGTAATTCTCGGTGAAGGCGAAATGGCGGCCCGTGGGCGAAACGTAAAAGCCTGTCGCCAGTTCGCCCGAGGCGTGGGTGCGCGAGGCTTCGCCATTGAGGTCGACCGAGATCAGCGCCTGGTTGCCATTGTCCGACCCGGTCATGAAAATACGGTCGTTGCTTGCGCCGAAATGCGGGTTGGAGCCGCTGCGGCTGACTAGCACCGCGTCGCCGCCGCTCGCGGCGATCCGGTAAATGCCGGGATTGTCGCTATATTCGGGCGCGGTCAGGTATCCGCCGCTATTGCGCCGGAAGACGATGGTGCGACCATCGGGCGAGAAAGCGGGATCGGTATAATGGCCGGGCTGGCGCGTGACGGCGCGCTCGTTGCGGCCATTCGCATCCATCACCCGGATTTCGCCGAGATCCGCATCGGTCCAGCGCACATAGGCGAGTGTTTCGCCATCGCGCGACCATGTGGGATAGGCCTCGCGCGCAGCCTCGCTATCGCTGGTGAGGCGGCGCGGCGTGCCGCCACTTGCGGGCATGGTGTAGAGCCGGCCAAGGCTCTCGAACACGACCGTGCGCCCGTCGGGCGAGACTTCGGCGAAGCGCGCCAGCGACACGTCCACCGTATCGGCAGCAACCGGAATGCGCGGATGCGGCGCGGGCAGAACGCCGCGCGTATCGTTCACGGTGAAGGGGATGACGCTGTGGCCCGAGCCATCGGCATTTACGCGGTTGATATTGCCGCCTGCCCAGAAGATGATGGAGCGGCTGTCGGGCGTCCAGCCCATGTTGGGATAGACGCCAGTGACGGCCCATGTCTCCATCACATCGCGGTCGAGATCGTCATAGATGCGGCGCGTCTCGCCGCTTTCGATGTCGCGGATATACAGTCCGCTCTGCATATCCTCGCGGCGGACGAAAGCTAGCATGCTGCCATCGGGTGAGGGCTGCGGACGCACCGCGCCGCCAAGGCCCGATACCGCCGTGGTCACTTCGCCCGTCTCGATATCGTAGCGTTCGATATTGAACAGGTCGGTGTTGGAATCCTGCGCGTAGATGAAAGTGCCGCCCGGCGTGACGTTGCGCGTGTAGTAGATGGCGCTGCCATCGGGCGCGTAGATCGGTTCGCCCAATTCCTTCTGATGCTGTTCGTTGGGCCGCTCCACCAGCCGCACGCCGCTGCCGCCGCTGACATGGTAGAGCCACACCTCGCCCGTGCCCAGACTGCGCCCGGTGGTGAAGTGCTTCTTCGCGGCTATGAACTGACCGTCCGGCGACCAGGTCGGCTGGTGCATCAGGCGGAAATCTTCATCGGTCAGCTGCCGCATGTCCGAACCATCGGCATTCATAAGCCAGATATTGTCACCGCCGCCGCGGTCCGATGTGAATGCAATGCGGCGGCCATCGGGCGAAAAGCGCGGCTGCACTTCCCATGCCAGTCCCTCGGCAATGCGCTTGGGCGTGCCGCCGGAAATCGGCATGGTGTAGATATCGCCCAGCATGGAAAAGGCGATGGTGCGGCCATCGGGCGACACGTCGACATCCATCCATGTGCCTTCGGATGTGTTGATCGGAACCTGCCGCACGGTGACGCCGGGCGGGGCGTTGACGTCCCACTCCTCGGTCACATCCACCTCGTCCGCGACGCCTGGGCCTTCGCCATTGGGATCGACGCCGACCTCGTCCAGCATCGTTTCTTCCGCCTGTTCCTGCGCGTGGACCGGCAGGGCGATGGCTGCCGTGCTGACGGAAAGAAGGGCGATAAGCGAAAGCGGTTTGCGCATGGCGATCCTCATTATGTGTTGTGCCGCCTGTCATAGCGGCTGGCAGGCGGTGCGCAATGCGCAGGTCAGGCGCGGAGCATGTCCAGCCCGCTTGCCATCGCGTCGGCAATGCGGGCGATGTCGGCATCCTCGATGCAATACGGCGGCATGGCGTAGACCGTGTTGCCGAGCGGGCGCAGCAGCACATCCTGCCCGTAGAAATGATCGCGCAGGCGCGGCCCGATTTCGGCGAGATAGCCTTGATCGGGAACGGCGACGTCGAAGGCGATCATCGTGCCGCACTGGCGCGGGTTGGTCACATCGTCGCGGGTCGAGAGCGACTCCAGCAAAGAGCCGAGTTTGGCCGAAAGCGAGACAATACGGCCCGGCACATCCTCCTCGCGCCAGATGGCCAGATTGGCGCAGGCCGCCGCGCAGGCGATGGGATTGGCGGTGTAGCTGGAGGAGTGGAAGAACATTTTCGCGCGGTCGGTGCTGTAATGCGCGTCGTAGATTTCATCGCTTGCCAGCGTGACAGCCAGCGGCATGGAGCCGCCAGTCAGGCCCTTGGCGAGGCAGAGGATATCGGGCGTGATACCCGCCTGCTCGCAGGCCAGCAGCGTGCCGGTGCGGCCCCAGCCGGTCATCACCTCGTCGGCGATGAAGAACACGCCATGACGCGCGCAGATGGCATGCAATTCGGCGAGCACGGCAGGCGGATAGGTCAGCATCCCGCCAGCGCCCAGCAGTAGCGGTTCCACAATGAACGCAGCGACATCGCCGACGGCGCAGGCAGCTTCTAGCGCATCGTAGGTAGGCTGCGGTTCGGCTGCGGGAAACGGCACGGTGCCTACATCGAACAGCAGCGGCGCATAGGCGCGGTTGAAAACGCCGCGCGCGCCGATGCTCATCGCGCCGATCGTGTCGCCGTGATAGCTGTGCTCCATCACGAGGATGCGGCTGCGCTTGTCCTCACCGCGATTGTAAAACGTGCCCAGCGCCATTTTCAGCGCCACTTCCACGCAGGTGGAGCCGCTGTCGGAGAAGAATACATGGCCAAGGCCATCGGGCATCATGTCGACCAGCCCGCGCGCCAGCGTTTCGGCGGGCTCGTGCGTCCAGCCGGCGAAAATCAGCTGGTCGAGCTTCTCGGTCTGCGCGCGGATCGCTTTCATGATGCGCGGATGGTTGTGCCCGTGCGTGGTCACCCACCAGCTGGAGATCGCGTCCACCACGCGGCGTCCGTCTGCGGTGTAGAGCGTCGTGCCCTCGGCCCGCTCCACCAGCGGGATCGGCTCGCCAAGGCCATGCTGGTGGAAGGGATGCCAGACGGGGGAACTGCTCATGCCAGCAAATCCAAGCGGATGTTCCTGCCGAATGCTTCGCTAAGCGTATCGGCATTTAGCGGGGCGAGAAACGGCAGGCGGCCCAGATGCTCCACCTTGCCGATGCGGGTGATGGCACCTTCGGCCACCGGCTCCGCATCCCCGATGAAGGCGATGCCTGCTACCGCCACACCGCGGGCCCGCAAGGCCTCCAGCGACATCAGCGAGTGGCTAATCGTGCCCAGCGCCGTTCGCGCGACGAGGATGGTTGGCAGGCCCCAATGGGCGAAAAGGTCGGCGGCCATCAGGTCTTCTCGATAGGGCACCAGCACGCCGCCAGCCCCCTCGACCACAAGTGGTCCGGAGACCGCTGGAAGCGCGAGCTTGCCGAGCGCGATTGCCACGCCGTCGACCCGCGCCGCTTCGTGCGGCGAGCATGGCGTTTTCAGGCGATAGGCTTCGGGAAGAACGGTCGCATCCGGAGCGAGGCGCGCGACGACCTCGCTGTCGGTCTCGCCATCGAGGCCCGCCTGTGCAGGCTTCCAGTATGCCGCGCGCAAGGCCTGCGCCAAGCCGGCAGCGAAGATGGTTTTGCCGACATCGGTATCGGTCCCGGTGACGATGTAGCTTGCCATCACCGCCGCCATGTCGACACGCAATCCAGCACAAGATCGACATCCTCGCTCGACAGTGTCGATCGCAGCGCCAGACGGATGCGGCTGGTGCCTTTGGGTACGGTGGGCGGACGGATCGGAAGACCGGCAATGCCAGCCTCCAGTAGGTGCTCGCCGAGCGCCAGAGCGTCCTTTTCTGACCCTACGACCAGCGGCACGATCTGGCTGGCGGAGCCGAGCGTGTCGTAACCAAGCCCTTGCAACCCATCGCGCATTCGCTGCGACAGCTTTGCAAGATGCGCCCGCTCGCCATCCATCGTCGGCACCAGTTCCAGCGCCGCCGACATCGCGCCCAGCACGGCGGGCGGCGGTGCGGTGGAAAAGATCAGGCCGGGGCACATGTTGACGAGGTAATCGCGCAGCAGCGCAGAGCAGGCAACATAGGCCCCGAACCCGCCCAGCGCTTTGCTGAAAGTGCCCATGACCAGCGCCGCGCCGGCATGGTCCGCCGTCAGCCCCGCGCCGCCTCTGCCCAGCACGCCCGTCGCATGCGCCTCGTCCACGTAAAGCAGCGCGCCATGCTTATCGGCGAGCGCATTGAGCGCAGGCAAGTCGGCGAGGTCGCCATCCATGCTGAAGCAGCTCTCCGTGATGATGATCCGCGCATCCACTCCCGCGCCGCGCGTCGTCAGCAGCCGTTCCAGGTCCTCCGCATCGTTATGCGCGTAGAAATGCACATCGGCCCGCGCGGCCCGGCATCCGGCATGGATGGAATTGTGCACTAATTCGTCGGCGAAGATCGCGGTGGTAGGCGCTGCTTTGGCAAGCGCGGGGATGATCCCCGCATTGGCCTGCCACCCGCTCGCCATAACCAGCGCCGTTTCCGTGCCCTTAAACGCCGCGATGCGCGCGTCGACCGTCTCATGCGCCGCAGATGTGCCGGTGATGAGGCGCGAGGCGCCCGACCCTGCGCCGTATTCGCGGGCGAAATTGGCCGCCGTCTCGGTCAGCAGCGGATGTCGGGCGAGGCCGAGATAGTCGTTGCTGGAGAGGTCCAGCAATTCGCGTCCATCGCGCATGATCCGCCCGCCATCGGCCAGTTGCGCGACCTTCAGCGCGCGCATCCGGTCTTTCTCGGCAATACGATCCAGCGACTGGCGGATGTGATCGAGCATCGGGCAGCGCCTATTCGGCGGGCACGCTTTCCTGCGTGGCACAGCCGCCGGAGCATCCGCCTACCGCTCTCATCGGTTCTTCACCCTGCATCGCGCGCAGTCCAAGGCGCGCAAACAGCGCGGCGTCGCTATCGTCGCCCGCATTGGGCGCGGTCAGCAGCCGGTCGCCAGTGAAGATCGAATTTGCGCCTGCCATGAAAGCCAGCGCCTGTGTCGCATCGCTCATGCTCTCGCGCCCTGCGGACAGGCGCACCATGCTTAGCGGCATGCAGATGCGCGCAACCGCCACGGTGCGCACGAATTCGATATCGTCGATCTTGGCCATCGGCGTGTCGGCCAGCATGTCGCCCAGCACCGTGCCTTTCACCGGCACCAATGCGTTGACGGGCACGCTTTCGGGATGCCGCTCCAGAGTCGCCAGCGTATGCACGAAGCCGACGCGATCCTCGCGTGTCTCGCCCATGCCCACGATGCCGCCGCTGCAGACATTGATGCCGGACTGCCGCACGTTCTCCAGCGTATCGAGCCGGTCTTGATAATTGCGCGTGGTGATGACCCGGTCGTAATATTCCGGCCCGGTGTCGATATTGTGGTTGTAATAGTCGAGACCTGCATCCTTCAGCTGCGCAGCCTGCTCGGCGGACAGCATGCCCAGCGTCATGCAGGTTTCCATCCCCATCTCGCGCACGCCTTTCACGATCTCCACGATCTTGGGCATGTCGCGCGCTTTCGGGTTGCGCCATGCAGCGCCCATGCAAAAGCGCTGGCTGCCCGCATCCTTGGCCTGCGCCGCGCTTTGCAGCACTTGGCGCACATCCATCAGCTTGGTCGCCTCGACGCCGCTATCGGCCGCCACGCTTTGCGAGCAATAGCCGCAATCTTCCGGACAGCCGCCCGTCTTGATGGAGAGGAGCGTGCACAGCTGCACCTCGTCTGCGCTGTGATGCTCTCGGTGGACGCTCGCCGCGCGGAACAGCAACTCCGTAAAAGGCAGGTCGAACAGCTCGGCGATTTCCTCGCGGGTCCAGTCGGTGCGCATGGCATTCTCTCGTCCAGTCATGGCAGACCGCCTAGCGCCGCCGCGCGGCTTTGCCCAGCCTTGGTGCGCGGTTCCCCGGCCGACCGCGAGAGAAAGTTTTCGGCAGAAACAATCTAGGCTAGGCATCTGTGCATGACCAAGACCGATACAGTTCTGGATGAGGCGACCGAGCAAGTCCGGCGCGCCCGGGTGGAAAAGTGCAAGCGCCCCACCATTGCCGGCTTTTTCGACGAGGCCACCAATACCATCAGCTATGTGGTGCACGATCCGGCCACCCGGCAGGCCGCCATTACCGACTCAGTGCTGGATTACGAGGCCGCCTCGGGCCGCACCTCGAACAGCTCGGCGGACCGGATCATAGAATATGTGGATGCCCACGCGCTCAGCGTCGCATGGCATATCGAAACGCATGCCCATGCCGATCACATTTCGGCGGCGCCTTTCCTGCAGGAAAAGCTGGGCGGCAAGCTTGGCATCGGGCGCGGCATCATCAAGGTGCAGGATGTGTTCGGCAAGCTGTTCAACGCGGGCACCGATTTCCAGCGCGACGGATCGCAATTCGACCGCCTGTTCGACGATGGCGACAGCTTTGCCTTGGGCGAGTTGGAAACCATCGTCCTGCATGTGCCCGGTCACACGCCTGCCGACATGGCCTTCATCATCGGCGATGCCGCATTCGTGGGCGATACGATGTTCATGCCCGATTTCGGCACGGCGCGGGCGGATTTTCCGGGAGGGGATGCGGGGCAGCTTTTCCGCTCCATCCGCCGCCTGCTGGCGCTGCCGGACGAGACTCGGCTATTCCTGTGTCACGATTATAAGGCGCCCGGTCGCGACGTATATGCGTGGGAAACCACGGTGCGCCAACAGCGCGAGGGAAATGTTCATGTGAAAGACGGCGTGACGGAGGAAGAGTTCGTGGCAATGCGCAATGCGCGCGACGCCACGCTTTCGATGCCGGCGCTCATCATGCCCAGCGTCCAGGTGAACATAAGGGGCGGCCGTCTGCCCGAGCCTGAGGAGAATGGCGTCGCCTATATCAAGATCCCGGTGAATGCGCTGTGATGGCGATCGTTTCCCTGCCGGGTTTTCCCGAGGCAGCTCCGCTTGAGGGCTTTATCGGCGGCCTGCTGATTGGCCTTGCAGCTGCCATCATGCTGCTGGGGCTGGGGCGCATTGCAGGTGTCTCCGGCCTCGCCGCGCGCGCAGTGGGGCTCAGCGACGGCGGACCGTCGCGCCCTGTCGCGGCGCTCTTCGTCACCGGTCTGATCCTTGGCGCAATCGTCTTCGCGGTAGCCATCGGACCGATCGAGGCTGAATTCGCGCCGTCGGTCTGGTGGATGGGTGCAGGCGGATTGTTGGTCGGGATCGGCACGCGGCTCGGATCGGGCTGCACCAGTGGGCATGGCGTTTGCGGGATGAGCCGCCTGTCCAGACGCTCCATCGTCGCGACGCTGACATTCATGGCCAGCGGGTTCGCCACCGTTGCGATCGTCAATCTTGTCGGCGGGGCATGGTGATGCGCGCTTTTCTATCCTTGCTGTCCGGCACGATCTTCGGCTTCGGCCTGGCCCTTTCCGGCATGATGAACCCGGCGCGCGTGCGCGGATTTCTTGACCTGTTCGGCGATTGGGATCCCACGCTGGCGTTCGTAATGGGCGGGGCGATGCTGGTAATGGCGGCGGCGTGGCTGGTGCAGCGCCGCTTGGCCAGGCCGACAGCGGACCGCGATTTTCATCTCCCGGAGACACAGACCATAGACGCTCCCCTCCTCTCGGGCGCGGTGCTTTTCGGCGTCGGTTGGGGGTTGGCCGGGCTGTGCCCAGGACCCGCCATCGCCTCGCTCGGCACCGCGCTGCCGCAAGTGCTGGTGTTCGTCGTCGCGATGATTGTCGGCATGGCGACCGTACGGCTGTTTCAACAGCGCTAACGCGCGCGACACGCAGGGGTGGCCAAGCCTCGCGCTTGTGCCTAATTGCTCAGCCAAGAAACGAAGGAATAATTGAGTGACCGATACCCCGAGGGACGGCGATAGCGAGCTGTCCGACCACAAGTTCTACCATGCCGACATGGAAGCCGGATTTGCCGATTCCATTTCCGACACACCGCAGACCCGTCATCCCGCGTACCGCCTCGCTTTTCGCGACCAGGATTTTCTGCTGCGCGAAGAACTGCGCCCGGTGCGCTTCCAGCTGGAGCTGCTGAAGCCGGAAATGGTGCTGGATGAAGCGCGCGTCGGCTCCACGCTGGTGATGTATGGCTCTGCTCGCATTCCGCCGCCTGAAGCCGCCGAAGATGCGCTGAAACAGGCCGAAAACCTGCCCGAAGACGAAGCGCGCGTGGTGCGCAACCTGGCCGCAAAATCAAAATACTATGCCGAAGCCTACCGGCTGGCGCGCATCGCCGGCGAGAAGGCCATCATCGAGGACGGGATGCGGCAATTCGTCGTGTGTTCCGGCGGCGGCCCCTCCATCATGGAGGCTGCCAATCGCGGTGCCAGCGATGCGGGCGCAGAGAGCATCGGCCTCAACATCATCCTGCCGCACGAGCAGGCGCCCAACCCGTATGTGACGCCGTATTTGTCGCTGAACTTCCACTATTTCGCGCTGCGCAAGATGCACTTCCTTATCCGCGCGAAGGCGGTGGCGGTGTTCCCCGGAGGCTTCGGCACGTTCGACGAGTTTTTCGAGCTGCTGACCCTAATCCAGACCGGCAAGATGAAGCCCATCCCGATCCTGCTGTTCGGCAAGGATTTCTGGACGCGCGTGGTCGATTTCGAAGCGATTGCCGATGAAGGCACGATCTCCAAAAAGGACCTGGACCTCATCACCTGGTGCGAAAGCGCCGAGGAAGGCTGGCAAGCCATTGCCGATTTCTACGGCATCGAAGAGGATCCGAACGGCGGGACGATCCCAAGCGGCAAGTAGTCAGTCGCCGCGCACGGCGTGATGGCCCAGCGGACCGTTTCCGCCGCCATAGCCGGGGGCGGCTTTCAAGGCGTCTCGCACGAAGCGCCGGGCCTTGGTGATGGCGTCGTGCAGCGGCAGGCCGCTTGCCAGCAGGGTGGCGATGGCGGAGGAAAGGGTGCAGCCGGTGCCATGCGTGTGGCGGGTGACGATGCGCGCATCGCTCCAGACTACGTCGTCTGTGCTTGGTCGAACCAGCCGGTCCTCAACCATCGGTCCATCGCTGTCGCCGCCCTTGGCGAGGTAGGCCACGCCGCGCTTCGCCATCGCATCTGCACCGCCCAACGCTTGAAATTCCGGCACATTGGGCGTGGTGAGCGTGGCGATTTCCATCAGCCATTCGAACACGTGGATGGTGGCTTCATCCGCCAGAGCAGCGCCGCTGGTGGCGACCATGACCGGATCGAAGACGATGGGCCTTCCGAGATCTTCCAGCCGGTCTGCCACCACTTCTGCTATGTCTGCGCTGCCCAGCATGCCGATCTTCACCGCCTCGACGCCGATGTCCTCCATGCAGGCATCGATCTGCGCGGCCACCATGTCGGGCGACAGAGGCTCCACAGCGCTGACGCCGCGCGTATTCTGTGCGGTGACTGCAGTGATGGCCGTCATTGCATAGCCGCCCAGCATGGTGATCGTCTTGATGTCCGCCTGGATGCCCGCACCGCCCGAGCTGTCGGACCCGGCAATGGCAAGGATACGGGGTGGGCGCGCGGACATCAGCTTGCGGCTCGCACGGCCTCGCAAACCTCGTCCACAACCTGCTCTACCTGCCCCGCGTCATCGCCTTCAGCCATCACGCGCACCAGCGGCTCCGTACCGGATTTCCGGATGACCAGCCGCCCACCATTATTGCCGAGCGTGCCTTCGGCAGCGGCAATGGCGTCCTTCACCGTGGCGGCTTCCATTGGATCGGTCTCACCGTATTCCACGTTCTTTAGGATCTGCGGAACCGGATCGAACTGGTGCAGCAATTCGCTCGCGGGCAATCCGGTGCGGACCATGGCGGCCAGAACCTGAAGCGCGGCGACCGTGCCGTCGCCCGTAGTGGCGTGGTCGAGCAGGATCATGTGGCCGGACTGCTCTCCGCCGACATTGTATCCGCCTGCTTTCATCGCCTCCAGCACATAACGGTCGCCCACCTTGGTGCGGACGAGGTCCAGGCCCTGGCCTTGCAAGTACCGCTCCAGCCCCAGATTCGACATGATGGTTGCGACCACGCCCCCGCCGCGCAGCGTGCCGCGCTTGGCCCAGCGCGTACCGATCAGCGCCATGATCTGGTCGCCGTCGACCTTCTGGCCCTTCTCGTCGATCACGATCAGCCGGTCGGCATCGCCATCCAGCGCGATACCGATATCGGCGCCTTCCTCCACCACGCGCGCCTTGATCGCATCGAGATGGGTAGAACCGACACCGTCATTGATATTGAGGCCATTGGGCTCGACACCCATGGCGATGACTTCCGCACCCAGCTCCCAGATGGCGGTGGGTGTGACATTGTAGGCCGCGCCATGCGCGCAATCGACCACGATTTTCAGCCCGTCGAGCCGAATGTCTTCGGGCAGCGCCTGCTTCACAGCGTGGATGTAGCGCCCGCGCGCATCCTCGATGCGCCGCGCCCGGCCGATGGAGTCGCCTTGCGCCAGGGCCTGATCGGCTTTCATCGCCTTTTCGATGGCGACTTCATCCTCGTCCGACAGTTTGAAACCGTCCGGGCCGAACAGCTTGATGCCGTTATCGCCATAGGCGTTGTGGCTGGCAGAGATCATCACGCCGATATCGGCGCGCATTTCCCGCGTCAGCAGGGCGACGGCAGGGGTGGGCAGCGGGCCTGTCATGATGACATCCATGCCCACGCTGGTGAAACCGGCGACCAGCGCGTTTTCCATCATATAGCCCGACAGGCGCGTATCCTTGCCGATGACGACGCGGTGCTTGTGATCGCCGCGCAGGAAATGCTCGCCCGCCGCCTGGCCGACTTTCATGGCGATGGCGGCGTTTAGCTTTTTGGAATTGGCGCGGCCGCGAATGCCGTCCGTGCCGAAATAGGTGCGTCCCATACGTGTATCCTGAACCCTTGCGGATGTTTGCCCTGCCATGCCGCCAATCGTCCGTCTTGTCACGACCCGGCTGGTGGGCGAATGCGCCACGGGCATAAAATTGCCGCCGGCGATGCAACAATGCGGGGCCTCGCGCATTGGTTGCAAAAGACCACGACTGACAGGAGACACGACCGACATGGCTTTCAAACTCATGGACCTGCCCTACGATAGCGAAGCGATCGCGCCCGCCATCACGGCAGAAACTTTCAGCTATCACCACGGCAAGCACCATCAGGCCTATGTCGACAAGACCAACGATGCCATCGAAGGCACCGACCATGCCCACAAGTCACTGGAAGACATCATCGCGGCCTCGCGCGGCAGCGACAAAGGCCTGTTCAACAACAGCGCGCAGGTGTGGAACCACGGCTTCTACTGGCACTCGCTGACGCCTGAGAACACAGGCCCCAGCGGCGAACTGGCCGCTCTGATCGAAGACAGCTTCGGCTCGCTCGACGAATTGAAGGACCAGTTGAAAAGCAAGGGCGCAGGCCACTTTGCCAGCGGCTGGGTGTGGCTGGTGGAAAAGGGCGGCAAGCTGGCCGTCGAAGACAGCCACGATGCCGACACCATGGTCGACCAAGGCGTAAACCCGCTGCTGGTAATCGACCTGTGGGAACACGCCTATTATCTCGACCACCAAAACGCGCGCCCGAAATATCTTGAAGCCGTGGTGGACGGCCATCTCAATTGGGGCTTCGCCGCCGACAATCTGGCGCGCGGCTCTGCGTGGACATATCCGCAGTAAGCCACTGGTAAAAACCAGGCTTACCGCAGAAGGGCTCGTTCCGGTAACGGAGCGGGCCCTTTTCGCGTTCAGTCCTCTGCCTGCATTTCGAGCACATTGCTGGCGAATAATGGCTCGCCGAAAAGGAAGCCGATAAAGTTCGGCCTGCCGAGGTGATCGGCCAGCGCCGTCAGCGTCAGCAGGATCGGCACCGATAGCAGCGCGCCCGGCACGCCCCAGATCCAGCCGAAATAGGACAGTGCCAGCAGGATCAGCACAGGGTTCATGGTGAAGCGCGCGCCCAGCACCGACGGGGTGATGACATTGGCCTCCACCGTATGCAGGGCAAGATAGGCCGCGGCCGGTATCAGGCCGACGAAAACACTGTCGGCCGAGCCGAGCCCGAACAGGCCAAGCAGGATGACCATGGCAAGCGGCCCGATATAGGGCACGAAATTGAGGAGCGCAGCGAGGCCGCCCCACATGATCGGCGCGTCGAGGCCCAGCATCCACGCGCCTAGTCCCACGACCACGCCGACACACAGATTGATGAGCCCGACGGTGAGAATATAGGCGGCGACCCGGTCCTGCACTTCGCGGATCGCACGCGCAGCCTTGAGGCTGGCACCGACTTGCTGGCGCTCCAGCGTCAAACGACGGCGAAGGCGTACGCGCGCTTCGATCATGAAGAAGGCCAGCATGAAGGTCAGCAGCAGTTCCAGCAGCACTGTCGGTGTCGCGAAGGCCAGTTGTTGCAGCACGGTGGGGCCAGCCAACACGACCTGGTTGTCGTCTTCCGATCCCAGCACGGAGTTCAGCTGGTCGTTCATCTGACCGACCCACGCGAAGGTCGCCTGCAATTCGCTGAAATGGTCACCGACCTGCGCGACCATGGCAGGCACCTGATCATAGAGCGTGACGGCGGGCGCGAAGACGGCGGTCAAAGCCAGCGCGAGGATGGCGAAGAAAACAAGCAGTGCCACAAGCGAGGCCAGCACGTTGGGCAGCCACGCCGCGAGCTTGTCGGCCAGCGGGGAAAGGATGATCGTCACGATCAAGGCCGCGACGAGAGGCAGGAAAACGACCGATCCGATGGATAGAACGAAGGGAAGAGCAAGGAACAGACCGATGGCGATCAGCATCACCAGCGCGGAGATCAGGCGCAATTCCTGCGCCGCGAATACGGCGGCCCGGCTGGGCTTTTTCTCGGGCGTGGCGCGATCCCCCTCGGCGCTCATGATCGGTCTTTCTTTCTATGACAGGTCACTGGCCGCGCAGCATGGCGACGCGCTGGCAGGCGATCAAGCACTATAGCTTCGGCAGTGCGCCGGAAAGCGGCGCGCGCCTAACCGGACTTTGCTGCCGCTTCCCCGCGACCGGCTGCCACATCATCCAGTTCCTGCAGGATCGCGCGATGCGCCGTGGGATCGTCGATCGAGCGATCGGGAATGTCGCCATCTTCGATCATGCTGGATAGCGCAGCGCGGGCACGGCCTACACGGCTCTTGATCGTGCCGACCGCGCAGCCGCAGATATTGGCCGCTTCCTCGTAGGAGAAGCCGCCGGCACCCACCAACAGCAGCGCCTCGCGCCGCTCTGGCGGCAAGGTCAGCAACGCCCGGTGCAGGTCCGACAGGTGAAGCGGTTCTTCTTGACCGGCGGGTGCCGTCAGGATGCGCTCGGCCACCGTCTCGTCATACTCGCCGCGAAAGCGGTTGCGCCGCATGTCGGTGAGATAGGCATTGCGCAGGATCACGAAAGTCCATGCGCGCATCGACGTTCCAGGCTCGAAGCGGCGCTGCGCGGCCCACGCTTTCAGCATTGTTTCCTGCACAAGGTCATCCGCCATGTCGGGCCTGCCGCACAGGCCGCGGGCGAACGCGCGCAGATGCGGGACGACCTCGGTCAGTTCCCGTTTGAAGGCGCGCTTGTCCTCCGCGCTGCGTTCCGGCAGCTCTTTCTTTTTTTGGTCCTGGCTCATTTGCCCCCGTTTTCGTCCAGCTTGGAGAGCAAGTCCTTGAAATTGTCGGGCAGCGGTTCATCCACTACCTGATCGTACAGGCGCTTGAGGCCCGATGCCCATTGCGGATCGTCCTTGCCTGCATTCTCACCCTTTTTCAGGTCTTTAGCAAGGTCCTTCTCGGTCTTCTCGGAAGACATCTATTGCAAGTTTCCCGTCAATTCCGGCGACGCCGCCAACACATTCGCACGATCTTCGCGATTGCGCCTTCCGGCTATGCCAATTCATTCGTCGTGAGTGCGGAACGAAACGGTTCGCGTCCGGTTCCCCGTAGCAACGCATTCCGCTGCATTGCCAGCCCGTAGGCGCGTGCATATGCAATCTGAACACACAGGGGCGCTCGCCGCCTCGGGGAGTTTTTTTGTCGCAGCAGGCCGACAGACGAAGCAGGACCAAAAGATGGCTGATGCGCTATCCGCGCGGCATGCCGCTTGGCATCTTCGTGCTGATTGCCGGCATCACGATCCTGTCGATCTTCGCCATTGAAAGGGGTGAGCGCGACCGCGACGCGGCCCAGCTCAATGCGCGCGCGATTGCTATTTCATCCGCTCTGGAGCGCAGGGCCAATGCCAGCAGCGCCTATTTGCGCGCAGGGGCAGCGCTGCTCTCGACGATGGACGACATACCGGCTAGCGACTTCCGCCGCTTCGTCTCCGAGCTGCGTCTCGATGCCGATTATCGTGGCGCAGAAGGCATTGGCTGGGCGCAGCTCGTGCGTGGCGGCGAAATCGACGAATACAATGCCATGCTTGCCAGGGAGGGTATGGAGAATATCACCGTCTATCCCCTGCCGGCCGACGGTGAACAGATCGCGGTGCCCGTCACTTTCCTGCAGCCCGATACAGAGCGTAATCGCCGCGCGTTGGGCTTCAACATGTATTCCGAGCCAACACGCCGCACGGCGATGGACGATGCAGAAACATCCGCTCGCCCCACGGCCAGCGATACCATCGTGCTGCAGCAGGAAGGTGAGGGCGATGCCCCCGGTTTCGTCATCTACATGCCCGTGTTCGAAGCCGGCCCCGGGGGGCGGTCGCTGAAGGGCTTCATCTATTCGCCGTTCAATGCCGAGGACTTCCTGCAAAGCGCATTGGCGCTGGAAGACGCAGGGTCGTATGGCGTGCGCCTCTACGACAGCGACACCGATAGCGGCAATTTGCTGGCGTCGACCTTCGAAGGCGACCTCAGCAACCGCGATACGATCAACAAGCTGGTCACCATCGCCAACAATCCGTGGCGCCTCGCGGTAAGCGAGGTCGATGATAGCGGCCTGTCCGGCCTGTCTATGGCGACGCTGATTTTCGGGCTGCTTGTGGCCAGCCTGTTGATGCTGCTGGTGCGCATGCTGACCCAGCAGGCGCAGGAAGACGAAAGCGCGCTGCAATGGTTCGAGGAGCAGGCTAGC
Source organism: Aurantiacibacter gangjinensis (assembly GCF_001886695.1). Classification (GTDB taxonomy): domain Bacteria; phylum Pseudomonadota; class Alphaproteobacteria; order Sphingomonadales; family Sphingomonadaceae; genus Alteraurantiacibacter; species Alteraurantiacibacter gangjinensis. The sequence continues at coordinate 89,719 of NZ_CP018098.1, forward strand.
ATTCGTAATTCGCTGACGCGCGAGCTCAACCACCGCGTGAAGAATACGCTGGCAAATGTCCTTTCCATCATCGCGCTGACCCGGCGCAGGGCTGACGATGTCGAGGAATTTGCCGACGGCCTCGACGGCAGGATCCGCGCCCTTTCGGCCACGCACGATCTGCTGACGCAATCGGATTGGGGCTCCACCCCGGTCAAGTCTGTGCTCGATGCCGAATTGCTGCCCTATGCGCACAAGGCCGACCATTCCGTTTCGCTACAAGGCCCGGAGGTAGAGCTTGCTCCCAACGACGCCCTATCGCTGGGCCTCGCCGTGCATGAACTGGCGACCAATGCCGCGAAATATGGCGCGCTGAGCCAGCCCGGCGGGCAGGTATCGGTCGACTGGAAGATGGTGAGCGACAAGCTGGTGCGCGTCGAATGGCTGGAACGCGGGGGGCCGCCGGTAAAGCAGGATCGCAAGCGCGGCTTTGGCACCGACCTGATCGAGCGTATTGTCGCGCACGAATTGCGGCATCCGGTCGAGCTCGATTTCGAGCCCGAAGGGGTGCGCTGCGTGCTCCTTATCCCCGTGCGCCGCGCGACCGAATTCATGATCCGCGCCAATCGCAGCGAGACCGCGACCGGCAAATAGCATGCTGGACGCTGGGAGTTCGCCTTCCTAAGCAGGCGCGATGCGCGGCATGCTGGCCCTTTTCTGTCTGACCCTGTGCCTGTCCTGCGCGCCGGAAACGGAGCGCGGGCCTGTGATACTCGCCGCCGCCAGTATGCAGGAAGCCTTGGGTGACATCGCTGTCGATTGGCAGGGCGATGACAATGCTATGCCATCCCTGTCCTACGCCGGCAGCGCGACCGTTGCCCGCCAGGTCGCCGATGGCGCTCCGGCCGATCTTGTCATTACGGCGGATCGCCGCTGGATGGATTGGCTGGCCGAGCAAGGCGCGCTGAGAGGGGAGCCGGTGGCGATCGCGGGCAACCGCTTGGTCATTATTGCACCCTCAGGCGACGCGAGCGAGGTGGACCTTGAGAGCTTGGCCGCCGCGCCGGACACTTTCCGAGTGGCAATGGGCGATCCCGACACGGTTCCCGCAGGCATCTTCGCGCGCGAGGCATTGCAAGGGCTTGGCCTGTGGGACTCCCTTCAAGGCCACATCGTTCCCACCGAGAATGTCCGCCTCGCGTTGGCCTTGGTAGAGCGTGGAGAAGCGGCACGGGGCATCGTCTATGCCAGCGATGCCACGGCATCGCGCGGTGTGCGCGTCGTGCGGGAGATCGACCCGTCGCTCCACGCGCCGATTATCTATTTCGCCGCTCTGACAAACGCTTCCGATCATGCGGACGCGGCTGATTTGCTAGCCTATCTGTCCAGCACCAACGCGCGCCGCCATTTCACGGCGCGCGGTTTTGCATCGCTCTGATCCGTGCCCATGCTGACGAATGCAGAATGGTCGATCATCGCGCTTTCGCTGAAAGTCAGCCTGGTCGCCATGCTGGTCACGCTCCCGATAGCTTATGCGCTTGCCTGGCTCATAGCCCGCCGCCGCTTTCCAGGGCGCATGCTGCTCGATGCGCTGGTCCACCTCCCGCTGGTCCTGCCACCTGTAGTGACGGGTTGGCTGCTGCTCATCGTGTTGGGGCGCGGCGGCGTCATCGGAAACTGGCTTTATGAGAGCTTCGGCATCACGCTCGTTTTCAACTGGACAGGCGCGGCCATCGCTGCCGGAGTGATGGCACTGCCGCTCATGGTGCGCGCCATGCGGCTCTCGATAGAGGCAGTGGATCGCAGGCTTGTCGGCGCGGCCAGAACTCTCGGCGCATCGCCATGGAAGGCCTTTCTCACGATTACGCTGCCGCTCAGCCTTCCCGGCATCGCAGCAGGCGCCATGCTGGGCTTTGCGCGCTCGCTCGGCGAGTTCGGCGCGACCATCACTTTCGCTTCGAACATTGCAGGCGAGACCCGCACGCTGCCGCTTGCGATCTACACAGGCTTGCAAGTCCCCGGCGGGGAGGCGGGCGTCGCGCGGCTGGCAATCATCGCCATCGTGCTGTCGCTCGGCGCGCTCCTCGCATCGGAATGGCTGGTGCGCCGATCGCAAGGCAGGCAAGCCCATGTCCTTTGACATCGACATCACGATCCAGCCCGGTGAGCGGCCGATGGCTGTCCGGATCGTATCGGATGCGAGGCTCACGGCCCTCGTCGGCCCCTCTGGCGTCGGCAAGACGAGCGCGCTCAACGCCATAGCCGGCTTGGCGAAACCCCTTCAGGGTCACGTGAATGTCGCTGGTCAGAGGATGTTCGACGAAGCGCGCGGTATCGACCTGCCACCGGAGAAACGACGCGCCGGATACGTTTTTCAGGACACACGCCTGTTCCCGCACCGGACGGTCGCAGCAAACCTCGCCTTTGCCGGAAAGTTTTCCGACCGGACACAGGCTCCGATCGATCACGATGAGACGGTGCGCCTGCTCGAAATCGGCCATTTGCTTAACCGCTACCCCGCCAATCTCTCGGGCGGCGAAGCGCGCCGGGTCGCCATCGGCAGGGCCTTGTTATCAGCCCCGCGCTTCCTGCTTCTCGACGAACCCGCCGCCTCGCTCGACCCCGCGCGCGCCGAAGCCTTGCTGGCGCTGATAGAGCGGCTGCGAGACACGATCGACCTGCCGATCATGCTCGTCAGCCACTCCGCCGCCGAAGTCGAGCGACTGGCAGGCGCGGTGGTCGAAATGGGAAGCTGACGGCCGGTGCGGAGAGAAGTGGTGCCGCTTAGGTGACTCGAACACCTGACCCCATCATTACGAATGATGTGCTCTACCAACTGAGCTAAAGCGGCACAGTCCCACTAAAGGGATATGGAGGCCCGAGCCGGAATCGAACCGGCGTGCAAGGATTTGCAGTCCTCTGCGTAACCACTCCGCCATCGGGCCGGAGGGCGCGGCAATTAGCGGGTGACGGGCCCATGTGCAACGGTCTTTTCGCAAACTTGCCGATGCAGCGTGAACGACGGTCGTCCGTAACCCGGAATTAGGGATTTTGCGCGCAAAAGGCGGGCCATGGAAAGCGGCACGACAAACGAGGTGCGGGTGAAGGTGCGCGCCAAGACCGGTGGGTCGATAGACCTAGAGGTGCTCGACATATCGGCGGGCGGCTGCATGGTCGATTTCCATGGCTCTGCGGCCCGTCCGGGCGAGCGTGTGCTCGCAACCCTGCCGGGCCTTTCCGCGCTGCCTGGCGAACTGGTGTGGGCCGAAGACGGCAGGGCCGGTATCGCATTCGAGACGCCGCTGCACGAGACGGTTCTGGACCGATTGGCGCAATTGCTGGCGCGCTGAGCCGGGATCGCAATTCGCTGACTGGCACGCGAGCTAATCGCTTCGGGCATCTTCGTTGATTGCATCCCAAGCGATCTGGCGCAGATATGCGTCGAGTTCGTCACCCTGCGCATCGCGCTCGGACAGCATGAACGGGCGTTCGACAGCGAGTGCATAACCGCCTTGTGGCGATGTTCGCACCAATGAAGCACATCCCTCCAGCGCCAGTTTCGAACGCAATCGCGAAACATGGACTTCAACGCTATTCGTTTCGGGATCGTGATTGAGCCGCCATACATCGCGCAGCAGGTCGCGCCGCGTTACGCGCTCGCCCGGCTGGTCCGCCAGACGCCAGAGTAGCCCGAATTCGCGCGGATGCAGGCCGAGCCAGCGTCGGCCCCGGCGGGCGTCGCGGTGAAACAGGTCGAGCGTCAACGCACCGACATCGCGCCAGCGCGGCAACCTTCCGAACATGTCCGCCACACGCGCCGCGCGGGCGCGCAATTCGGCTAGGCCGGTCGACGCGGGCAAGGCCTCGGCACAACCGAGCGAGAGAAGGTGCGCACGCTCTGCCGGTTCCTCGACACCCAGCATCAGCAGCCGCCATGCCGGACGGTCGGCCTGTGCCATCGCCTCGCGCTGCGCTGCGGTGAGCGCCTGCGTATCGCACACCAGCACGTGGCGACATTCCGCGCGGCAGCCATCGCGTCCGCCGCAAAGCTCCCAGCCGGCCTGTCGCAAATCCCAATGCGCAGGTGGCGCATCGCCAGCGGCTATCCAGCCAAAATAATCCACCTCTCGCTCCCATCGATCGCAGAGCGAGGCAGCGCAGCACCTTCGATGACATTCTGCAATTGCGTAATCGACCCCATGAGCGCGGCGGTTCCGATCTTGGCCGATGGGGCTAGCGCAAGCCCTAGCTATCGAGCCCCATGTCCTGGAAGTAGCGCTTCACATTGCGAGCAGCCTGGCGCAGCCGCTGTTCGTTTTCCACCATGGCGATGCGGACGAAGCCCTCGCCGTCCTCCCCATAGCCGACGCCCGGCGCGACTGCGACTTCCGCTTTGGTCAGGAGCTGTTTGGAAAATTCGAGGCTGCCCATCTCTTTCAGCGCAGGCGGCAGCGGTGCCCATGCGAACATGCTGGCAGGCGGGGGAGGGATATCCCATCCGGCGCGGCCGAATGCCTCCACCATCACATCGCGTCGCTTGTGATACATGGCGCGGTTCTGCTCGACATAGTCCTGCGGGCCGTTCAGCGCTGCACAGGCGGCGGCCTGGATGGGCGTGAAGGCGCCGTAATCGATATAGCTTTTCACGCGCGTCATCGCCGCGATCAGCGTGCGGTTACCGACGGCGAATCCCATGCGCCAGCCAGCCATGCCGAATGTCTTGGAGAGGCTGGTGAATTCCACTGCCACATCCTTCGCACCCGGCACCTGCAGGATGGAGGGCGTCGGCTTGCCGTCGTAATACAGCTCCGAATAGGCGAGATCGGAAAGGATCCAGACCTTGTGAAATTTTGCCCAGTCGACGAGCTTTTCATAGAAGCCCACATCGACCACTTCGGCCGTCGGATTGGATGGGAAATTGACCACCAGCACGGTGGGGCGCGGCACGGTGAAATTCATCGCCCGCTCCAGCTCTTCCCAATACTGGTCGTCGGGAGTGGTAGGCACCGAGCGGATAGACGCGCCTGCGATGATGAAGCCGAATGTGTGGATTGGATAACTGGGATTGGGCGCGAGGATCGTATCGCCGGGCGCTGTGATAGCGGTGGCGAGGCTGGCCAAGCCTTCTTTCGAGCCGAGCGTGACGATCACTTCGCTTTCCGGATCGAGATCGACGTCGAAGCGGCGCTTGTAATAATCGCTCTGCGCCTTGCGCAGGCCGGGAATGCCTTTCGACTGGGAATAGCCGTGCGAGCCCGGCTTGGCCGCGACCTCGCATAATTTATCGATCACGTGCTGCGGCGGCGGCTGGTCCGGATTGCCCATGCCGAGATCGATAATGTCGCGCCCTTCCGCTCGCGCCGCCGCGCGCATCGCATTGACCTCGGCGATGACATAGGGCGGCAGGCGCTTGATGCGGTAGAAATCGCTATCCATTGTTTCCTTCTCTTGCGCTGTAACGCGCTTCGGCGAAACGCTATGTCGCAATCGCACAATCCGCGCAACGCGGTGTTTGGCCCTGGCGCAAACCATTCGCCAAATGGCGGCCTCTCAATCGTCATATTTTCGGCTATAGGAACGGTCCATGAGCAAGAGCACGACCAGCGACAGCGATCCCGCCGATATCTTCACTGAAATGCTGCGCATCCAGGGCGAGGCCGCCCGCCAGATGATGCAGACATTCGCGCCGCAAGCGTCCGATGCAGTGCCGGACAAGAGCGCCATCGATGCGATGGGCAGCGCCATGCTGGAATTTCAGGAAACGTGGCTGCAATTCTGCATGCCGCCGGAACAGCGAAGCGCACCCCTGCTGACCGATCCGGCAAGCTGGATGCAGGCGATGCAGAAATGGTCTGCCGCCAATCCGCTGCTCGATGCCAAGTCGCAGCAGAAGCTGTGGGCCGACGGCATGGCGCTGTGGCAGAACGTACTTTCACAATATGGCGAAGGTGACAGCGAGGGCGATGCTGCTGCGCTTCCTTTCAAGGATCGCCGGTTTGCCGATCCGGCATGGCGCGGACAGCCGGTTTATGCGCTGATCCACCAGACCTATCTGCTGATTGCGGAGCGGCTTTCAAAAAGCGTGGACGAGGCAAAGGGCCTTTCCGAAGAGGTCCGGCAGAACCTGCGCTTTGCCACGCAGGGCGTGCTCGATGCGATGAGCCCGGCCAATTTCCCGCTGATGAATCCGGTTGTGCTGGAGCGCACGATGGCAACGGGCGGCGAGAACCTCGTGAAAGGGCTTGAGCGGCTTTCAGGCGACCTCGAAAAGGGGCAGCTGACCCATACGGATACCAGCAAATTTACGCTGGGCGAGAACATCGCCACGACGCCGGGTAAGGTCATCCACGAGACAGAGCTGTTCCAGCTGATCCAGTATTCGCCGACCACGCCGGAGGTGATGACGACCCCGCTGCTGATCTTCCCGCCATGGATCAACCGTTTCTATATTCTCGATCTGAACGCGAAGAAGAGCTTCGTGCGCTGGGCGGTGGAGCAAGGCATCACGGTATGTCTCGTCAGCTGGAAGAGCGCCGATGACAGTCTCGCCCATATCGAATGGGACGACTACATCCGCGCGCAGATCGAGGCGATCGACACGGTGCGCGAGCGGCTGAAAGTGCCGAGCGTCCATACGATCGGTTACTGTGTGGCGGGCACGACGCTCGCGGCCACGCTGGCCGTGCTGGCGCGGCGCGGCGATGCGGACAGGGTGAAAAGCGCGACCTTTTTCACCGCGCAGGTCGATTTCGAGCATGCCGGCGACCTCAAGCTGTTCGTCGATGATGGGAAGCTGGAATTCATCCGGCAGGCGAGCAAGGGCGGCTATCTGGATGGACGCTATCTGGCGGCAACCTTTAATATGCTGCGCGGATCGGACCTGATCTGGAATTACGTGGTGAACCACTATCTGCTCGGCGAGGAGTATCCGGCCTTCGACCTGCTTTACTGGAATGGTGATGTCACCAATTTGCCGGCCAAATGGCACGCCAGCTATCTGCGCGACCTTTATAAAGAAAACCTGCTCGTCCAGCCCGATGCGCTGAGCGCCGATGGCACGCCGATCGACCTGACAAAGGTCGAGACCCCCACTTACATCCAGGCCGGGCGCGAGGACCATATTGCGCCGCCGCAAAGCGTCTTTAAGGCGCTGGATCACTTCTCCGGCGATAACCGCTTCGTGCTGGCCGGAAGCGGCCATATTGCGGGCGTCGTCAATCCGCCGGATGCGAAGAAATACCAGTACTGGACCAATGACGGCGATTTCGCGTCGCTCGACGAGTTCGTCGAAGGCGCGACAGAGCATGCGGGAAGCTGGTGGCCGGATTGGCTGGAATGGCTGCGCCAGCAGGACGGAACGACCGTCAAGGCAACTGGTGCACGCAAGCCCGGCGGGAAGGCGAACCCGGCGATCGAGGACGCGCCCGGACGTTACGTTACGATGCGCTGACCGAAGGGCGAATTTACGCGCTGCCTGCGACTTTTGTGCAGTGCAACATTTTTCTTGACTTCGCACCTGCACAAGACTAGATTGTGCACTGCAACAAAGGGTGGCGGATGACCTGCCCCCCAGCGAAGCAGATACGAAGCGAGGAAACATGGCCCAGGCCAAGTCCAAAACTGAAACGACCGCGAAACAGGCTCCGGCCCCGGTGAAAGAAGCTGCAAAAGCAGCTGACAAGCCCGCGCCGGTCAAGGCTGAAGCTGCCAAAAAGGCAGCTGTCAAAGAAGCCGCGGCAGTTAAAGTCAGCGCGAAGAAGGCTCCGGCAGCAAAGCCGAAGAAGCCCATCGCGAAGAAGAAGGCGCCTCTGAAGAAGGCCGCCAAACCACAGAAAACCGTTACTCAACTTAAGGAAACCATCATGGCTACCAAGACCCCCGATTACACCACCGCTATGACCGACACGATGAACGATGCAGTCAACGAAATGCAGACACGCGCTCAGGCCGCCTACGACAAGGGCACCGAAGCGATGACCGAAATGACGGATTTCGCCAAGGGCAATGTCGAAGCCGTCGTCGAGAGCGGCAAGGTCTTTGCAGAAGGCGTGCAGGGCATGGGCCAGAGCTTCGCCGATGAAGCCAAGACCGCCTACGAAACCGCAACGGCCGACCTCAAGAGCATGGCCGGTGTGAAGAGCCCGACCGAGCTGTTCCAGCTGCAGGGCCAGATCATGCGTCGCAATTTCGATGCCATGGTCGCCGCCACGTCGAAGACCACCGACGCCACCATGAAGCTGGCCAATGACGTGATGGCCCCGATTTCGGGCCGCGTGAACGTCGCCGCCGAAAAGATGTCCAAGGTCGCCTAAGGCCGAGGAACAATCGGGCCGCCGACCTCTCCTCTCCATGGCGGCCGGACAATGGGCCGGGCAGCTTCGCGCTGCCCGGCCTTTTTGCTGTCTGGCAATCTTTTAACGCTATCTTCGCGAATGACTGACCTCCCAGCTGAAAAAGTGCCCTTGCAGCTTCGATATTCGATACGATATTCGCACACTCAGCATGACGCAGACCATGACCTTCACCCCCTTTGCCTCCAGGATTGAGTTCGCCGCGGGCGATGGCGATACGGATGTGCCCGGCGACGGAGACACCGATGGCGATGGCCAGATCGGCCTCGCCACCAAGACGCGCGCCAAGCCGAAGAAGCCCAGCCAGTACCGGGTGCTGCTGCTGAACGACGATTACACGCCGATGGAATTCGTCGTGATGGTGCTCAAGCGGTTTTTCCGCATGGATCTCGAAGAAGCGACACGGGTCATGCTCCATGTCCACCAGCGCGGCGTGGGCGTATGCGGCGTATATCCCTACGAAGTGGCCGAGACCAAGGTGAACCAGGTGATGGATTTCGCCCGCGAGAACCAGCACCCCCTGCAATGCACGCTGGAAAAGGCCTGAAGCGCATTTCGCACTGCACCAATCAGCACATGACCGGGTGCGGTTTTCCCGCTAAGGCTCGCGCAGTCCGCCTTTCCGGCGCCATCGCCTAGCGTAGCACGTGTTCAACTTCATCACCGCCACCGATCGCTATATCTTCCGGCTCGTGCTCGTGCCGATGATCGGCGTATTCGTGCTGGCGGCCAGCCTGCTGCTGCTGGAAAAGATGCTGCGCCTGTTCGAGTTCGTCAGCATGGAAGGCGGCCCCATCGGCGTCGTGTTCGAGATGCTGGTAAACCTCATTCCCGAATATGCCGGCCTCGCCATCCCTTTGGGGCTGATGCTGGGCATTCTCTTCGCTTTCCGGAAGCTCGCCATGTCGAGCGAGCTCGATGTGATGCGCGCTGTCGGCTGGTCATATCTGCGCCTGTTGCGCGTGCCTTACCTCATCACGCTGGCGCTGGTGGCGCTGAACTTCGCGATTGTCGGTTTTATCCAGCCGCAGGCGCGCTTCGCGTACGAGGAAATGGAATTCGAACTGCGATCGGGCGCGCTTGGCGCGTCGATCCGCGTTGGCGAATTCAACACCATCGAAGACCGCATGGCGCTGCGTATCGAGGAAAGCGAGGATGAAGGCCGTCAGCTGATGGGCGTGTTCGCCCGTGTGGCCGACGATGACGGGCAGGTGCTGTCCATTTCGGCGCGCGAGGGGCGTTTCCTTGCCAATCGCGAGGATCGCAACACCATCGTACTGCGCCTCAGCGACGGGGTAATCGTCCACGATGTGACCGACGGCACACCGCGCGTGCTCAGCTTCAGCCAGCATGACTTGCCCATCGACTTGCCCGCGCTGGAGCAATTCCGCGACCGGGGCGAGGACGAACGCGAATATATCCTGCCCGAACTGCTGGAGATGGGCTGGAGCCCTGAGAGCACTGCGGCGGAGCGCGCGGCCAGCCAGGCCAATTTCAACTATCGTATGGTGGAAGTCGTGATGATGCTGATGCTGCCGCTGCTCGCGGTGGCGCTGGCCATTCCGCCCAAGCGATCGAGTAGCGCGCTTGGCGTGTTTCTCTCCATCGTCATCGTGGTCTCCTATCACAAGATCAACCAGTATGGTGCCGAAGTGGCCGAGATCGGGCGGATCGACCCGACGCTGGCGCTGTGGGGGCCGTTTGCCGTCCTTGCCTGCCTGATCGGCTGGATGTTCTACCAGGTCGCTTTCGTGCCGGGCGGCCAAGCCATCGGCTTTCTCGAAAGCTTCTATTCCAAGATCGCGCGGCGCCTCAAGAAGCTGCTCGGGCGAGACAAATTGCGCGGCATCGTTCCTGATGACGATCCCGACCTTATCGAGGATGAAGTGGTGGGCGAGGTGAAGATCAATGCTGTTTGATTTCTTCCCCTCGCGCGTGCTGACGATCTATCTCGCCAAGATGTTCGCCGTGCGCATCATCGCCGTGCTGGCCATGCTGGTGCTGGTGCTGATGATGCTGGACCTGCTGGGCAAGACCGGCGACATCCTCGCCGTGGAAGGCAATGGGGAGGCCGAGCTGTGGCTTTACGCCTCGCTTCGCGTGCCGCAGCTGATCGCGCGCTTCCTGCCCTATTCGGTGTTGCTGGCGACCATCATTACGCTGGCAGGGCTGAACCAGAATTCCGAAGTGATCGCGATGAAGGCGGCAGGGCTTTCGGCGCACCAGATCCTTGCGCCTTTATTGCTTATCGGCGGCGTCGTGGCGCTTATCAGCTTCGCTTTCAACGAACGCGTCGTGACCCGAGCCAATGCCACGCTAAGCGCATGGGAAGCGGTCGATTACGCTGCTGTTCCCGAAGACCCGGATGCGCGCGCGAATGTTTATTTCAGCGATGGCGGCAATGTGCTGATGGGGCGCACGCTCGACGGCATCGGCGCGGATAGCGTGCTGACCGGCGTCACCTTTTACGAGCGTGACGATGCGGGCATGATTACTCGCCAGATCACTGCCGAGCGTGCAACTTTTGCAGCGCCCGGCTGGCAGCTGGAGAATGCGGAGCGCTTCTCCGTCGCCACCGCCAACACGGAAACATTCGACACGCTGGTGGTGGCCGAAGGGGTCGAGCTTTCGCAGATCGCCCTTCGCCGCGTGAACCCGGATGCCGAAGGTGTGGCTGAATTGACGCGCAGTATCGAGGCGCTGCAAGGCGCGGGCCGTCGTACCTCCGAGCTGGAGGCGAAATGGTGGCACAAGTTCTCGGGCCCGCTTTCCGCCGTGTTGATGCCCTTGCTCGGCGCGGTGGCCGGTTTCGGCCTCGCGCGCTCGGGCAACCTGTTCATCCGCGCGGTGATCGGCATGGCGCTGGGTTTTGCCTATTTCGTGGTCGACAATGCCGCACTCGCGATGGGCAGTTTCGGCGGCTACCCGCCGCTGATCGCCGCTTGGGCGCCGTTCTTCCTGTTCCTGTTCATCGGTGAAACCGTTCTGGTCCGCACCGAGGAGTGAGCCGACGCCAAGGCTTGGCGCGGAACCAGCGCCCCGCGGCAGCGGTTTACGACAGGAACCACGATCAGGAGGCCCATAGCATGATCAAATCTACACCCCTCGCGCTGGCCGCTGCGCCGTTGCTTGCCCTTTCAGCCTGCGCCGAAGAGCCCGCTCCGGAAGACACGGCCGAGGCGCAGCAAGTGGATGTCGATGTGCCCGAGGTCGAGACCACACCAGTACCGGTCGAAATGAACAACCCGGTCGATGAAAATGGCGAGCCGCTGGATGAAGATGCTGTGACCGCCGAGCCCGCCGATGAAGGAGATTATTGATGCGCCGCGTTGCAACTTTGACCGCCGTAGCGCTCGGCCTCTCCCTCGCGGCCTGCTATCCGGATCGTTCGCCGGAAGAGCCTGAAGAAGCGCCCGATACGGAATTCGAAGAGAGCGTCACATCTCCGCTGCCAGAGGGCGGTGACGAAGATGGCCCGGTGCCCGATAATGACAGTATCGAAGGCGGCGCTGACGAGGCCACCGATGAGGCATTCAGCGGCGAGAACATGGTGCCCGAAGACGTCGCGGAATAACCCGCGAAGTTGCATGAGAAAAAGGCTTCGGATCGCGGTCCGGAGTCTTTTCTTTTACGTCTCGCGTCGGCGCATGGTGGAACGGGCAATCTTGCCCACCAGCGGGATCATGCCCTTGTGGCTGCTTTCATCAAATGTCGACCCGTCGCCCAGATGGGCGCGAATGCGCTTATGCGCCTCGCCCAGCGAGTGATACGGCATGGACGGTATCAGGTGATGCAGCGCATGATAGCGCAGGCCCACCGGCGCCCATAGCGCGGCGAGCGGCGAGGGCGGCGGCACATTCACGCTGTCGAGATACTGCGCTGTCACCGTCATCGCCTCGCCATCGTTCTCCCACAAATGCGCGACCAGCGTGCGCAACTGGTTGAACACCGCGACAGCCGAGGTGATGGCCATGGCGATCAGCAGCGGACGCCAAGCCTGGAAGCCGACAACCAGAACGATCAGGGTGACTGCCCATACGCTGGCGAAGACTTCCTGCCAGAAGAAGCGCCTCTTCTGGTTGCCTTCGCTCGGGCGGCGGCGGAAGGCCGGATTGATGGCAAGCGCGCTGCCGCGCTCCCACGCTGCCTTGCGGATGCCGGGAAAGAGTGCGCCAAGCGGCGTGAGGATACCGAACCGGATCAGCAGACCGACCGGCGCAAGTGCAGCCACTAGCACAAAGATTGGCAGGCTCCACGGCTTCATCAGGGCCAGCGGCATGTATTCCGGATCTTCCAACGTCCCATATTTGGTGCGCGCATGGTGCAACGTATGCACGCCTTCATACATGAAACTGGGCGTCAGCATGGGAATGCCTACAATCGCGTTCCAGGCGGTGCGAAAGCCGGGCAACGCGTCGCGGTGGAGGTGGCTGATCTCGTGGATGAACAGCAGCGCGCGGTACAGTGTCAGCACGGAAACCACGCCCAGCGCCAGTGCCAGCCAGCCATTCTCGACCAGGATCGCACCCGCCATCGCGGCGTAGCCGACAAGAGCGCTGCCGATCATATCCGGCCAGTAGATTTCGGGGCGGGCCTTGTTAATGTCGCGCGTCAGCTCTGCCGCGGCGCGCAGCATGGCCTTGTCGTCCGGAATCTGGGCGTGGATGCGGCGGCGCTCCGGCTTTCCGGTGCTTGCCGTATCGCTATTGATCTTCTGGGCCGTGTCCATGGCGGGCTCTATAATGCAAATCGGGGGTTATGGCGATGCGCCCCTTCAGCCGTACTCTGGCAAGGGCTACGCGCGCTTGACTTGGCCTTTAAGCCTATCGAGAGCGAACCCAGCATGAATGAAAGGCGGATCGCGTGAGCCAGCAGATAGAGATCGCCCCAGTTTCGGGCAAGGCGGACCTGAATGCATTTATCGATTGCGCTTATCGACTGAACGCGAATGACCCCAACTGGGTGCCACCCTTGCGATCCGAAGTGGAGGAGCTGCTGACGCCCGGAAAGAACCCGTTTTTCGAGCATGCGCGCGTGCAGTTCTTTCTTGCGCGGCGCAGCGGCGAGGTGGTGGGGCGGATTTCCGCGCATATCGACGAGCTGGCGCTGAAACAGCCGCCCGAGCAGGGCATGGGCCCGGGAACGGGCAATTGGGGCCTGTTCGAGGCCGAAGACGAGCATGTCGCCGCCGCGCTGATCGCCCGCGCAGAAGACTGGCTGCGCGCCGAAGGCATGACCCGCGTGCTCGCCCCGCTCAGCATGTCGATCTGGGAGGAGCCAGGTCTGCTGGTGAAGGGCCACGATCACCCGCCCATGATCATGATGGGGCACGACAAGGCTGAATATGAAGGCTGGATCGAGGCGCAGGATTACGATGTCGCCAAGCGGCTCTATACCTACGATCTCGAAGTGGACGACGGATTCCCCGCCATCGTCGATCGCATCGTCAAATCGGGCGAGCGTAGTTCGCGGATCACTGTGCGCACGGTCGACAAGAGCCGCTTCGACGAAGAGGCGACGATCTGCTTCAACATCCTCAACGATGCGTGGTCGGGCAATTGGGGTTTCGTGCCGCTGACCGATGCGGAAAAGGCGCACGGCATCAAGAAGCTCAAGCCGCTAATTATCGAAGGCGCGAACATGATCGCCGAGGTCGATGGAGAGCCCGCAGCATTCATGCTCGCCTGGCCGGACATCAACCCGCAACTGCAAAAGTATGGCGGTCGCCTGCTGCCCTTCAATTGGGCGAAGCTGCTTTGGTGGCTGCGCCGTCCCACTGGCGCGGATTTTCGCGTGCCGCTGATGGGCGTGCTGCTGAAATACCAGAACACGCGGCTTGCCAGCCAGTTGGCCTTCATGATGATCGAATATATCCGCCGCCACACGGTCGGTAAGCACAACACAAAGCGGGCCGAGGTCGGCTGGGTGCTGGAGGACAACAAAGGCATGGTCGCCATCGCCGATGCCATCGAGTCCTCGGTCAATCGCGAATACCGGATTTACGAAAAACAGCTTTGATTCAGCTAGGCATTCCTACGGGAACCGGCACGGCATCGCTGCCGTTGGTGGCATGGATACCGTGTCGGCATCCGATGGGAGTCGCATGAGCAAAGCCAAAATGCAGGACCGGGCAAAGAAACCCGTCAATCTCGGCCGCGTCCTGCTGGTCGAGGACGACGCCGTGCTGGCGCTCGCCCTCGAAGATGCGCTGCTGGGCGGCGGGGCGAAAGACGTTGTCATTTGCCACACCATGAAGGCAACCGTGGCAGAGCTGGACAAGCCGGGCCGGTTCGATGCGGTGATCCTCGATGTGCACCTTGCCGATCGCGACGATGGCTGGGCGCTGGCAGAACTTATCACACTGCTCGGCCCGAAACGCCCGCGCATCGCGTTTTCGACCGGATCGCCCGAGGACATCCCTGCCGACATCGCGCATATGGGCCCGGTCTTCGAAAAGCCCTACGATCCCGAGCAGCTCGTCGACGTGCTTTCCAAGGGCGCGAAAAAAGGGCTGATCGCGCGCTTGCTGCGCTAATTTCCTGACAATCCGGATATCCCGCTCGCGTATTGCGGCCACCATCGGGCTGCGCGGCGTTCTGCGATACCGGTCATGGCGACAGACGAAAAAAAAGGCCTCCACTCAGATTTCTGAGTGAAGGCCTTTCGGGATCGTATCACCGGCCGCTTGGACGGGAGGGGGGGTCTCGGCGGGTGACAATAGAGAAATGTCCGGCCGGAAAAGCGGTTCCCAAGGCCATCACTTTTTTTGCATTTTTTTCGCAGGGCCCTGTTTTGCGCACCGAAACTGGCGACATCGGCCATCCGATCATGCCTGCAAATCGGGCCTCGTGAGAACTATTTCGCCGCCCTCGCACTAGGCTGGAACCCATATGCCATGCGCGCGTTCACAAGTATCGAATTCAACGGGAAGGACATTTATGTCTATTGGGGCCGAAGTCGCCGCACATCTACCATTTCTCCGCCGTTATGCCCGCGCCCTCACCGGGTCGCAGTCCACCGGCGATGCCTTTGTCCAAGCCACGCTGGAAGCCGCACTTGCGGATGACGAAGTGGCCGAAAGCCTGCGCGGAGGCCGTGTGCCTTTGTACAAGGCGTTCAACAAGGTCTGGTCCAGCGCCTATATGGAAGTGGACGAGGAGCAGAACGAAGCCGGTACTCACGAGGCCGCCGCACAGGACCAGCTGAAGCGCATTACGCCCGTGAACCGGCAGGCCCTGCTTCTCACCACCGTGGAAGATTTCACTACCGCCGAAGCTGCCAGCATCATGGAAATGGATGAGGGCGACGTCGACGGGTTGGTGCGCGAGGCGATTGCCGAAATCGAGCGCGAGACGACGACCAGCGTTCTCATTATCGAAGACGAGCCGCTGATTTCCATGCAGCTGGAAGATCTTGTGCGCTCGCTGGGCCACGAGATTTGCGGCACGGCAGCGACGCGCACGCAGGCGCAGGAAGTGGTCGCCGACAAGACGCCCGGCCTCGTGCTGGCCGATATCCAGCTGGCAGACGGGTCTTCGGGCCTTGACGCGGTGGACGATATCCTCGCCATCACTAGCGTGCCGGTGATCTTCATCACCGCTTATCCCGAACGGCTGCTGACCGGCGACCGTCCGGAGCCGACTTACCTGATTACTAAGCCTTTTCAGGAAGACACGGTGCGCGCGGCGATTAGCCAGGCCCTGTTCTTCGGATCGAGCCGCCCGCTCGACTAAGCGGCGCGACAATCGCCAGAATTCAGGACGCCCCGGACTGCTCGCCAGTTCCGGGGCGTTTCCATAGCACCCACCAGGCGATGGCGGCAGCGGCGAGGCCGCCCGAAACATTGGCGACAAGCTCGGCCCAATACACCGCCTCGGTCCCCAGCGCACCGCGCAGCAGCCAGGCAAATGGCACCATCACCAGCAGTACGCGGGTAAGCGACAAAGCGAGCGCATTGCCCGCGCGATCGATGGCGTTGAGCGCGCCGTTGACCACGATCAGCACGCCGAACCCGGCATAGCCCCAGACCGAAATGGCGAGATAGGACACAGCGGCTTCGGTGACGTCCGCTTCTTCGCTGAAGATCTGGGCAAACCATTCGCGCGCCATAAAAATGACGATGGCCGCCGCAAGCCCGTAGCCGATGCAGAACAGCCCGGCCTGCACCAACGCGTTTCGCGCCCGGTCATATTGCGATGCACCCCAATTCTGCCCGACGATGGCGCCGATGGAACCGGACAGCGCCAATAGCGGCACCACGGCGAAACTCTGCAAGCGCCCGCCAACGCCGAAGCCGGCGACCGCTGCAGCCCCCTCGGCGGCAAGGAAGGATGTCAGCACGGCGAGGCCTGCCGGGTTGATCGAATTGGTGAACGCCGCCGGGCCGGCGACGCGGGTGATCGCACCCATCTGCGTGCGCACATCGCACTGGGTCATGGCGGACGGGCGGAACGGCAGGTCGTACCGGCCGAGCAGCAGGAAAGCGGCGACGATGGCGATCAGCCAGCCGCCGATGGTGGCATAGGCGGCCCCTGCAATGCCGAAGCCTTCGATGCCGAACATGCCAGTAATCAGAAGCGGATCGAGAACCCAGTTCGCCGCCGAATAGACCAGCAGCACGGCAGTGTTCGCCTTGGCTGCGCCTTGGCCGCGCAACACGCCGTTCATGCCCATCATCGTCATCATTAGCGGGAAGCCGAGCGCATAGGGCGCCATATATTCATCGATCAGCGGCAGGATATCGGCATCGGCCTGCATCAGCTCGAAAAGCGGCTGGCGCAGCAGATAAAGCAAAAGCCCAGTGGCAAGACCTGCGACGAGCCCCAGCGCCATGCCGAGATTGGCGCGGGAGAGCGCACTGTCGTCATTCCCTTCGCCCAGCGCGCGGCTGACGACTGAATTGACGCCCACCATCACGCCGACACCAAGGCTTTGCAGCGCGGTGATAACGGGGAAGATGAAGCTGATGGCGGCAAGTTCGCTGGGGCCGAGCTGACCGACGAAATAGGCATCGATAATGCCGACCGACATGATCGCGGCGACGCCGACCACGGCGGGGGTGGTCTGCTTGACCAGATGGCCGGGGATGGAGCCCTTGACCAGCTTGGCCCGGCTGCCGGTCCCCTCGTCCTGCGCGTCTTCGTGCGTTTCTGGCATGCTGTCCCGTCTGGCGTCTCGACCGCCTGCGGCGGGGCACCACCCCTAGCGGGCAGCCGCGCAATAGCAAGCGGGGCGGGCGGGGAAGATGCGGGGCTCGCCGCTCGACATTCGCCATCGCCTGCCGCACAAAGCGCTGGAAACCCGCCGACCCCGATGGAACCCGCCGCATGCCCGCAATGACCGTGAACGACAGGCCGCTGGAGTTCGAGATGGACCCGGAGACGCCGCTGCTTTTCGCGCTACGCGATGCGGCAAACCTCACGGGCACCAAATATGGCTGCGGCGTGGGCGATTGCGGGGCCTGCATGGTGCTGGTCGATGGCGAGGCGCTGCGCAGCTGCCTTGTCACCATCGCAGAGGCAGAAGGCCGCTTTATCACCACGATCGAGGGGCTGAGCCGCGACCGGTCTCACCCGGTGCAGCAGGCGCTGGTGGCGGAGCAGGCGATCCAGTGCGGCTTCTGCACGCCAGGCATCGCCATCGCCGCTGCCGCGCTGATCCAGCGCAATCCCGATCCCAGCGAGCAGGATGTGCGCGATGCCATCCCGAACCTGTGCCGCTGCGGGGTCTATCCGCGACTGGTGCAAGCGGTGCAGCGCGCAGGGCGCGTCGCGCGCCGCCGCGAAACGATTAGCGCCGCGCCCGCCCCGGGGATCGAGGCTGAGGACGCGGCGCGTGCCGTCCCGGGGATGCGTGGGGGCACATCCGATGGGGACGGACTGGGTTCCTAGAAGCGCAGGCGCGCTCCGAAACGGACATTCAGCGGTTCGCCCGGCTGCAGATTGTTGTCGCCATGCGCGCTGGGGAAGTAGTCCGCATCGAAAAGGTTTTCGACATTGGCCTGCAGGGCGATCGTGTCCGTGAGGTCGAAGAACACCGCCGCATCGACGCGCAGATAATCGGGCAGCACCACATCGTTGGAGAAGCTGGCGAATTGCTCATCCTGCCAGATGGCGCCGAGGCCGAAGCCCAGCCGATCGGTCGCCTGCAAGCGCGTCCATGCGCTGACCTGGTGCTCGGCCAACTGCTGCAAGGTGAGGCCTGCCGCGCCGAATGTGCTGGTCTCGGTGATTTCGCCGTCGAGATAGGTGTAGCCGAAATTGATGCTCCAGGCGTCGGTGATGTTCCCGGCAACGCTGGCTTCGAAACCGCGCACGCGGCTTTCGCCCACCAGCGCCGTGACGGTCGGGTCGGCCGGATCGGGGCCGCGCGTATTGGTCCGCTCCACCTGGAAGATGGCAGCCGTCAGCAGCAATTCCGCTGTAGGCGCGTATTTCACGCCGACTTCGTAATTTGTGAACTTCTCCGGCTCGAACGCCTCGCTGCTGGGCGGCAGAAGGAAGAACTGGTCGCCTGCCTGCGGCAGGAAGCTTTCGGCATAGCTCGCATAGAGCGAGAGCATGTCGGAAGGCTGGTAGACGATACCGAAGCGCGGGGAGAACACCTCGTCCACCCGGTCGCCGCTGGTGCTGGTCAGCCGCTCTTCGGTCTGAAGGTCGAAGCGGTCAAACCGCAGGCCGGCAATCAGCTCGAGATTTTCGCCGATGGCGATCTGGTCCTGGATATAAGCGCTGAAGACTTCCAGCTCCGAGTGGCGATCGCGCACCGGCGCGCCGAGCGAGATGGCGGGGAAGGTAAACGTCTGGGCCAGAGGCAGTGTCACACGGCTGTTGAGGCCGCCGGCCCCGTCGTCGAAGAATGCGTTGGCGCGGCCGTTGAAGCTGTCCTGCCAGCTGCCTTCTACGCCCAGCATCAGCGTATGGCCGATGCTACCGGTGGAGAAATTGGCGACAAGGTTGGCCTGCGCGATGAAGTTCTCGCGCGTCTGCTCGTCGCGGTAGCCCGAGAACTCGACATCGGTGCCGCCATTGCGAAGGCCGCGCGGCAAGATGTTCTGGTAGCCCTTGTCGTAATCGGCATATTGCAGCGTGACATTGGCCGACAGCGCCTCGGAGAAATCATGCTCCAGCCGGGTGCGGGCGATGTGAACATGCACTTCGGTGTCGTTGAAATCGCCTGCGCCGAACAGCGTATCCTGGAAGCCGCGCAGCGGACCGTCGCCATCGGCAGGATTGCCGCGATCCACCAGCCGCTCGTCATTGTCGTAGCTGTAGAATGCGAAGAGACGCGTATCCGGGCCCAGTTCTGCGGTCAGCGTCGGTGCGATGCCGAAGAAATGCCCGTCATAGAAATCGCGATTGTTGTCGAACTGCTCGTAGGTCGTATCCACGCGGAAGGCGACGGAGTCGCTGACAGGCGCGTTGATGCCGCCCACAATCGCCCATGCGCCGAACGTGTCGACGCTGCTATCGAGTTCGCCGGAAAAGCCGTTGAGGCTGGCGCGGTTGGCTACGCGGTTGACCACGCCGCCGCCGCCGCCGCGGCCAAAGATCAGCGCATTGGCACCTTTCAGCACCTCGATCCGCGCGACATTGTAGAGCGGGCGATAATATTGCGCATCGTCACGCAGGCCGTCGAGATAGAAGTCCGCCGTGGTTTCCTGACCGCGAATGAAGATCTCGTCGCGGTGCCCTTCGCCTGTTTCCAGGCTGATGCCGGGCACGAAGCGCAGCGCCTCACCCAGTTGGCGGATGGACTGGTCTTCCAGCTGGTCGTCCGTGATGAAAGTCACCGTCTGCGGCACATCGATGATCGGCGTTTCGGTCTTCATGCCGGTGGAACCGTCATCCTCGCCATAGCCCTGCGCCGTACCGGTGACGACGATATTGCCCGGCAGGTAATCGCGGTCGCCATCGGGATCGGTCAGGTCCGCACCCTCGGTATTGTCCGTCGAATCGACAGTGTCGGCAAGTGCCGGAAGGGGGGCCAAGGCGGTCGCGCCTGCAAGAAGGGCGGCACGGAAGAAGACGGTACGAATGATGAATTCCCTCACGAGTCGTTATTGCAAGTCATTTGCAAGAACGCCTTTATTGCGAGTGATTATCAATGACAACAGCAAATATGCCATTGAGGCAAAAAACCTCGCCCGCTAGTGCGCCGAAGCGACACAGGACACCAGTTTCAGGAGTACGGACCCATGAAAGCCACGATCTGGCACAACCCGAAATGCGGGACATCGCGCAAGACGCTGGCGATCCTGGAAAACCTCTCCTCGGTCGATGTGACTGTCGTGGAATATCTCAAAGAGCCGCCCGCGCGCGACAAGCTGGTGCAGCTCTTCGCGGATGCGGGCATGACGCCTGCCGAGGGCCTGCGCCTGCGCGGCACCGATGCAGAAGAGCGCGGCCTGCCCGACGCCGATGACGACAGCGTTCTGGATGCGATGGTCGCCGACCCCATCCTCATCAACCGCCCGATCGTGGAAACGGAGAAAGGCGTGCGCCTATGCCGCCCGCAAGACAGGGTACTGGACATTCTCTAAGCTTGCTGGGACAGTATGGGCCTGATCGTAAGGGTGGCTATTCATGAGCAGTAACGAGCTGGCGCAGAAGCGCCGCATCGGCCTACGCCAGCGCGTGATGCGGGCAGTCGGCCCGGCAGGCGTGTTCTTCAAGGGCTTCCTGCGAGAGCCGCGCATGGTCGGCTCCGTCATTCCGTCCTCGCGCAGCACGATTGACGCCATGCTGGAGCCCGTCGATTGGGCAAACTGCAAGCTGTTCGTGGAGTACGGCCCCGGCGTCGGCACCTTCTGCCAGAGCGTGCTCGACAGGTTGCCGCGTGACGGCGAGCTTCTGGTGATCGACACCAACCCGCTTTTCATCGACTATCTAAAGCGTGCCTTCACCGACAGCCGCTTCCACGCGGTGCTCGGCAGTGCCGCGGATGTGGAAGAGATCGTGCGTATGATCGGCCACGAAAAGGCGGATTACGTCCTTTCCGGCTTGCCTTTCTCCACCCTGCCCGAAGGCGTCGGCCAGTCCATCGTGGAGGCGACATCGCGCGTGGTGCGCGAGGGCGGTGCGTTCATGACCTACCAGTTCAAGGGCGTCGCCCGCGACCTGACGGCGCGCTATTTCCCGCGCGTGACCACCGACATGGCATGGTTCAACATTCCGCCATGCATTCTCGCATGGGGATGGCAGACGAGCGGCAAAAGCGACGCTGCCTAGTCGAAGGTTTCCGCGATCCGTGGTTCGGACGGACCGGCAAGCTGGCGGTGCGCCGCTGCAATCGCTGCGATCATCACGATAGTGAAAACCGCGCCAACGAGGCTGGAGAAGAAGGCGACGAGGATGGCGCCCGTTTCCGCGCCCATCAATGCGCCCAGCAATGCCATGATCATGCTGAGGATCAGCGAGATCACGATGTAAACGATCATGATCAGCAGGAAGAAGATGAACAGGCGCAGGCTATTTCCTTTGGTCAGCTTCCAGCTGCGTGCCAGCACGGTGAAGGGATTGCGCACTTTCTCCACCGCGATGACCGGTGCGGAGAGCGAGACTTTGACCGCAAGATAGATCGTGCCGATCACCATCAGCGGCACCGTTACGATAGCGGCGATGCCGCCGGTGGCAGCGGTCAGGGCCAGGAGGAGAGCGAGGACCAAGCTCAGGCCGATGGTGAAGAGCAGATAAGTAGCAATTGCCGGTAAAAGAGCCTTCGCGCCGTCGCCGATGGCCTCGCCGACGCTGGGCCGCCTGCCATCGCGCAGCAAAGCGAGAATGGCGAGATAGCCAACCATCTGGATGACGATTGCCAGCAGATAGAGCCACCACCAATCGGCATAGATTGCCTGAACCTGTTCGCCCAGCCGCTCAACATCCGCCATGGTCTGGATCGGATCCTGCGGCATCGCCGGGATCAGGAAGGCCATCAGCATGGCGGGCAGCAGGAAAAAAATACCGCCGAGCACCAGCAGCACTTCCTTGTTGGCGGACATCATGGCCACCGCCTCGTTCCATGCTGCACCGAGATCGAGTTTCATCTGCTTCGCCTTCGCGTTTTGCTTGATTGCCCCATTGATAAACGCGGGCCGCGTCGCCAAGCAATCGCCAACATATGATTGATGCAGCTTTATCTCCCGATTCCGGCATCGAGTGGCGTCGCAGCGACGGGCAGGTGCCCTATCGCGAGGCGCTGGCCGAGCAGGAAGCGCGCAACGCCGCTCTAGCCGAAGGTCGCGGGCAGGAACTGGTCTGGATGCTGGAGCATCCGCCCGTTTATACCGCGGGCACCAGCGCCGATGTCGCCGAATTGGTCGATCCGCGTTTCGATGTCGTGGAGACCGGGCGCGGCGGACGCTACACCTATCACGGCCCCGGCCAGCGGGTGACCTACGTTCTGCTGGACCTGAAGCGGCGCGCGAAGGATGTGCGCCTGTTCGTCCACGCGCTGGAGGATTGGGTCATCGCCACGCTCGGAGATTTCGGTGTCGAGGCCTTTGCCGTGCCCGACCGGATCGGCATCTGGACGCGCGAGGCTGATGGTAGCGAAGCGAAGATCGGGGCTATCGGCGTGCGGGTTCGGCGCTGGGTGACGATGCACGGCTTTGCTGTGAACCTTTCGCCCGATTTGTCGCATTTCACCGGCATCGTGCCATGCGGCATCGCGGAATACGGCGTCACCAGCATGGAGCGGCTGGGAAAGAGTGTTGCGCCGGGCGAGTGGGATGAGGCATTGCTGGCGCGCGCGGCGGATTTCCTCTCCGCCATCGAAACACCGGAAGGCCCGACACCATGACACCCCGCATCGCCCTGATCGCTGCCGCGCCGCTGCTTTTGCTGTCGGCCTGCGAGGAAGAGGCGGCCATTCCCGAAGGTGATGACGGCCGCGAGGCTAGCGGCGAAGTTCTGGAAGGTTCGATCAGCGACGACATGCTGCCCATCGCCGAAACCCGCTCGCAGCCACCCTTGCGCGCTGGTGAAGAAGGCGATGACGACTAGGCCGCTGCGGAGGAGTAGGCCTTATTCAGCCCGTGCGAGCAGCTTTTTCGCCTGTTCGAAATGCGGCTGGTCGATCATCTTCCCATCCAGTTGCAGCGCGCCGACGCCGGGATTGGCTTCGAACGCATCGACGATAGCCTGCGCGTTGGCGAGCTCGTCCGCGCTGGGTGAGAACGCCTCGTTGATGATGGCAACTTGCGCTGGATGGATGGCGAGCATCCCGGCAAAACCATCCCCATACCCATCGCGGGCCACGCGCCGCAGCCCGTCCATGTCCCGAAAATCGGCATGCAGTGTGTCGATGGCAGCGACGCCTGCGGCGTGCGCAGTAAGCAAGGTCTGCGCGCGCACTATGCGGAACAGGTCGGTCCAGCGGCCTCGATCATCACGCTTGCGCACCGCGCCGATTGCGGCGGAAAGGTCTTCTGCGCCCCAGGTCAGCCCGAGCAGGCGCGGCTGGGCATTTTCGGGATCGGCATAGGTGGCCATCGTAAGTGCGGAAGCTGCGGTTTCGCTCACCAGCGGGAGCAGCTGCGTGCTGCCCGCCGCCAGCCCGTGGCGCGCTTCCTCTTGCTCCAACATCGCGGCCAGCGCTGAAAGCTGCTGCGGCCCGGCAGCTTTCGGCACAACCAGACCGGCGGGGGCACCGCCCATCACCGCGCCCACATCATCGCGCCAGAGATCGGTGTCGAGCGGGTTGATCCGCACCCAGCGTTGGTAGGCTGCGTCCGTGCCGCGCTCGCCGTTTAGCCATTCGCGCGTCGTGCCGCGCGCAGCCTCCTTCGCTTGCGGCGCGACCGCATCTTCCAGATCGACGATCAGCACATCGGCACCGGTCGAGGGCGCCTTGCCGAGCTTCTTCTCGCTATCGCCCGGCACGAACAGCCATGATCGGATCGGCATCGGCATTCTCTCCTTGCTTGCGGCTTCCCTATAGCCAAGCCGGGGAAGCGCGCTAGAGCGCGTGTGTGGAAGAGAAAGCCGAAACGCCTGCTGCCCGCCTGCTGGGGATTGCCGCGCTGCTGGGCGGCAATATCGCGCTGGCGCTGGGGCCGTGGCTGGTGCGCCTGGCCGATACCGGCCCCGTCAGCGCGGGCTTCTGGCGGCTGGCGCTGGCCCTGCCGGTGCTGTTCCTGCTAGCTGCCGCGAACCGCGAAAGCTTACGCGGCCTGCCAAGAAAGACCGTCTGGCTGGTGCTGGCAGGCGGCGTGTTTTTCGGTCTCGACATCGCCAGCTGGCATATCGGGATCGAACAGACCCGCCTCGCCAATGCGACGCTGTTCGGCAACGCGGGCAGCATCATCCTGATGGTCTGGGCCTTTATCACTTTACGCCGCCTGCCTGCGGGGAGGGAATGGCAGGCCATCGTCGCGGCGCTTGCAGGCTCGGCGATTCTGCTGGGGCGTTCACTCGACCTCTCCATCGTGAACTTCCGCGGCGACCTGTTCTGCCTGCTCGCAGGGCTGCTCTACGCCGGATATCTGCTTCTCTTGCAGGATGCGCGGCGCAGCATGGGTAGCTGGAGCCTGCTGGCCCTTTCGAGCTGCGCCAGCACCGTCGTGCTGTTTCTCTACGCCATGGCCATGGGAGAAACCTTTTGGCCGACGGACTGGACGCCGGTGCTGCTGCTCGCGCTATCCAGCCAGATCGTGGGACAGGGTCTGCTGGTCTACGCGCTGCGGCTCTTCCCGCCGCTGGTGATCGGTATCGCTCTCCTGACACAGCCCGCGGTCGCCGCTCTGGTCGGCTGGTGGCGCTTCGACGAGATGCTGGTGCCTCTCGACATGCTGGGCATCGTGCTGGTCGGCAGCGCGCTGGTGCTGGCGCGTGCCAAAGCTCCGCGCCTCGTCAGCGCGGGTCGGTCAGCCTGAGCTGGGATTCCTCGAAACGCTGTTCCACCTCGCGCCGGTCGGGACCGTCCAGCGCGATCTGTGCCTGTTCGTGCAACAGTCTCGCTTCCAGCATCAGGCGCGCCCGGCGCTGTTCTGCATCGATCGTCATCGCCGCGTTTTCCAGCACTTCGATCATGATCTTGCATGCAATCGGGCTGGTGGCCGCGGCGCTGCGGATCGAACCGAAGCCGCGCTGCACGTAGTGGGAGAAATCGTCCGCCAGCGGATAGACAGGGCAATCCTCCTCATCGCTTTCGCACACATTCTTCCAAAGGTCGCGGCAACCCAGCTCCGCCGTTGCGGCCCCCAACCAGTGCAGTGCGGTGACCGCGGTAAAGGGATCGTTGATGCCCGGCGATAGCGCGCGCAGGGCAATTTCGGCCAGCTCGTCGATCAGGAATTGCGGGTCCTGTTCGGGTGTGCGCGAAGGACCTTGGGTGAAGCATGCGTTCACCTCGGCCATGCAATCTTCGTCGCATGTGCCATTGGCGATTTCGAGGATAGGCAGGCCCTTGTGCAGGAAATCGCCGGTGCGCACGCGCAGCACGATCTCGCATTCACAGCGCCTCGCAAGCCGCTCCAGATCCTGGTAATCGATCAGCTGGACATAACCTGCCTTTTCCGCCTTAACCTCGCAGCCGCGCGGCTTTTCCAACCGGCCGTCGTCTTGCCCCTCATTGGGGTAGGTATCCTTGACCTCTCGCAACAGCCGGGAGCCGATGCTTTCGATGACCTTGTTGATGCGGATGCTGGAGGGCACGTGGTTGAGGAAGAACACCAGCACCGCGACCGAAATCCCCATGAGAATGAAGGCGACGAGCAATGAGAGTTGCGGCACGAAACCGGGCAGGGCGGTTGCCACATCCGCCGTCTGCGAGGGGCTTTCGTCCTCCGCGCGCACCGCGCGCAGCACCACCAGCGCATAAACAAATGTGCCGATAAAGGTGGCCAGCGAAAGCTGGTTGCCCTTGTCTTCCATGAAATTGGTCAGCAGGCGCGGCCCATAGCTGCCGCTGGCAAAGCTGACCGCCACGATGGTGATTGAGAACACGGTCGATGCTACCGCGATCATGCTGCCCGATATCACCTGCAGCAGGTTCGATGCGCTACCTGGGCGCGCAGGCCGCAACCATTCCACATCGTTGAGGAAGGAAGCAAAGCCGCTGCGATCCAGCCAGATGCAAATCAGCCCCAGCGCGACGGCCAGGCCTGCGAACAGCGCGGGATAGAACCAGTAATTGGCATTGAGCCGCGCCCAAAAGAATTTCAGTTCGGCCTTCACGGCGTGCCCCTCGTATGCGTTTCGTCTTTTTCAAACCCTTCGGTGAAGGCGTCCGCGATATCCTTTCGGTCACCGTCATAATCGGTGACCGACATCGCATGATCGCGCAATTCGCGCGCAAGTTTTTCGAGAAACTCGGCGAACTGGTCGGACTGGCCATCGTCCAGCACGATATCGCGGATCCGGGCGTAATTGTTGATCATCCGGATCGAGACCGAAGGATACTGGCAGCCGGCCTGCCGGAAAGCGTTGAGCGGATCTTCGAACAGTCCGCGAAAATCCTGTCCGGGCAGCTCGAACAGCGTGCCGTTACGATAGGCAGCGACCTGCCCCTGATCGACCCAGTTCTTGCGCTGACCCAGCACAGCCGCCCCCAGCCTGTCCGCTGCCGTGAGCGCGGTGTAGAAATCGTTCACCGCAGGCGAGAGGGCGCGCGCGGCGATTTCGACCAGCAGGCGGATGCGGAAGACCGCGCCCTGCCCGTCGCTGCGAAAGTCGCCCACCGGCACGCAGCCGAGCAATTTTCCTTCGTCGACGCTGCCCGAAACATCCTGCTCCAGCAGAAGCAGGGTTTCGCCCTCAAGCACGTGCTGGCCCGGCGCTGCACAAACGCGCACGATACCGCCCCGTCCGTCCAGATGCTTTGCCAAGCGGTCGAGGTTATTGCCTTCGACATAGCCTTCGCGCGGCGAGCAGACCCTTTGCGCCCAGTCCAAATCCGCCGGATCGCGCGCTTCTACCGATACCGGACCAGCCTTGGCGTCCTCGCCGAGATTGGCGATGGACCTGTCGACGAAGATCGTGCGGCCAAGATCGTGCAGCGCAATGGTCAGCATGGCGACGTTCACGCCTTGCAGGAAGACTGTTGTCGTAACCAAGCCGAGGGGCAATTCCTCGAACGGGGCGTCAGCATCCACAGCGCCCAGGGCGCCCAGCGAAAACAACAGCGTGAAAGCGAGGCCGGCCAGCGAAACGCGCACCAGCCCCTTGTCCAGCCAGCGATCCACCAGGCGTACGCCAAGATTGCTGCTGGCGACCGTGAGCACGAGCAGGGTGAGCGAGAAATAGAGCGTAAGGAAGGCCGCATTGATGGCAACGGCGCTGGTCACAACCTGCTGCGCTGCGTCCGCATTGGCGACGATGGAAAGGTCTGCATTCCTGATCGTGTCGCTCAACCCCTCGCGGTCCAGGTGAAGGATCAGCAGGGCGGCGGGCCATGAGGAAAACACTGCCAGCAGCGGTAAACCCCAGTAACTTGCGACGATTCTATGCGCTATCCAGCCGAGCCTTCCAAGGTACGGACCGTCGGGAAACTGCAGTTTTGACAAGCAACGCACCTTCGTGTTGGAATGGGAACCTAAACGACCAATCGCCACTTTAGTTGCGTAGGTCTTGCCGGAACCGACCCCCGACAGGCTGTAGTCGATAATAAGCTAACAAATGTGGGTCGACTTGCGAGGACTAGCCATGGTTCCAGTAGAAGCGCAGCTTCCGGCCGAGAGCGCCAACGGTGCTCTTACAGGCAGTATTGAAAACCTTATTCCCCTGACCGCTGGCGAATATACCACCGGATCGCTGATCCTGATGGTGAGCTACGGCGCGCATTTCGCTTTCATCCTGTATTTCCTGTTCGCCGCCATGCAGGTGGCGCCGCGCTATCGGCTAGTGCCGATCATGTCTGCCCTCGTTATGGCGAGCGCGGGCCTCAGTCTGTTCCGCGAATTTTCGCTGTGGGAAGCAAGCTATGCCTTCGACGGCGCGATGTACCAGCCGCTAGCTGAGGGGAACAGCTTTACCAACGCCTTCCGCTACGGCAACTGGACGATCACCGTCCCGATCCTGCTGACGCAGCTGCCCATCGCCTTTGCACTGGCGAGGCCCGATCTGCACAAGCGGGCGCTACGTATGATCATTCCCGGCGTGCTGATGATCTGGACCGGGCTTTACGGCCAGTTCGGTGAAACCGGTGACTGGTCGCGCCTGAACATCTGGGGTGTGATCTCCACCGTGTTCTTTGTGTGGCTCATTATCGAGGTGCGCGGCGTTATCACCGCCGGTATCGCCAACAGTCCCCCGGCCATTTCCGCATGGCCACGCCGCCTGTTCTGGTACTTCCTCGCCACCTGGGGCATCTACCCCATCGCCTACGCCTTGCCGCAGCTTGGCTTCACCGGCGATATCGTGGTGACGCGCCAGCTGCTGTTCTCCATCGCCGACATTTCGACGAAGCTGATCTTCGGCATCATCCTGTCGCGCTATGTCCTGCGTCGCAGCGCGCTGGAAGGCTATGTCCCCGCCGCCGAGGCGCTGAGCACCGAGCCTGTGGCATCCAAGGTCGCATCGCAGCGCGGCGACTGACATGCAGGCTGCATGCGCAGCCGGAAAGGGGCGGCCCACGCGCGACGTGTGGGCCGCCCTTCCTTTTGTCGTCGGCGCGTTGGCGGTGGTGGCCCACATCGCCGGAGAAGCGCCCGCCATCGCGCTGGGTGCGCTTTTCTTCCTGCTGGGCACCGCGCATGGTGCCGGGGATGAGCAGGACGGCGAAATCCGCCGTTTCGGCCTATGGTCGGCGCTGGCTTATATCGTCGCGGGCCTTGCCATCGCGGCGTTCTTCGCGGTCATGCCGCTCGCTGGCCTCACCCTCTTCCTGGCGCTATCGACGTGGCACTTTGCACGATCCGACGATGCCGTGCTATGGCGCGGCGTAGCCTTCGCGGCCTTGGCGACCGGCGGATCGATGCTGTTCCGCTTCGATGAAACGGCGGCGATCTTCGCTGCCTTGGTAGGCGAACAGCTGCCGCTGCCATGGCTCTATGCGTGGGCCGCGGTTGGCGTCGTAGGCGTGGCGTGCGCGGCGATACGCCTCTGGAAACATCCGCGTGATTTCCCGATTTGGCTGACACTTGGCGCGGTCGCTTTTCTCCACCCGGTACTGGCGGTCGGAACCGCCTTCCTCGTCGGCCACGCCCTCCCGCTCCAGCGCGAGCAGATAGACCGCTATGGCGCGCGCGCGGTCGCCATGGCGCAGGCGCCAACCACCATTCTCGCGATTATCGGAGCCGCAGGCGTGGCCGCAGCCTGGCTAAACGGATGGCTGCCGCTGACGCTAATGGCCGCCATCGCCTTCGGCTTCACCACCCCGCACATGCTGGCGGAGCGGCTGGAGCGTTAGGCGCTGGCCGGCCCAAGATCACCCTTGCCAATTGTGCCGCTCGCCATTTCCAGCATCTTGTCGAGGCTGGCCTTGGCTTTCACCCGCAGGCTTTCCTCGATCTCGATCCGCGGTTCCAGACCGCGCAGGCAGAGATAGAGTTTCTCCATGTTGTTGAGCGCCATATACGGGCAGATATTGCAGTTGCAGTTCCCGTCCGCGCCCGGCGCGCCGAGGAAGGTCTTCTCCGGCAACGCCTTTTCCATCTGGTGGATGATATGCGGCTCGGTCGCCACGATCAGCGTGTCGCCGGGGAAGGTCTTGGCGTATTGCAGGATGGAACTGGTGGAGCCGACATGGTCGGCATGGTCGATGATATGCGGCGGACATTCGGGGTGCGCAGCGATCGGCGCATCGGGATGCTCGGCTTTCAGCTTGAGCAATTCACGCTCGCTAAACGCCTCATGCACGATGCATACGCCCGGCCATAGCAGCATCTCGCGGTCGAACTTGCGGTTGAGATAGCCGCCAAGGTGGCGGTCCGGACCGAAGATGATCGGCTGGTCCTTGGGAATCTGCTGCAGGATCGTTTCCGCGCTGGAACTGGTCACAATCACATCCGACAGGGCTTTCACCTCGGTCGAGCAATTGATGTAGGTCAGCGCGATATGGTCGGGATGCGCCTCTCGGAAAGCGGCGAATTTCTCCGGAGGGCAGCTGTCTTCCAGGCTGCAACCCGCTTCCATGTCTGGCAGCACCACGATCTTGTCGGGGCTGAGGATCTTGGCGGTGTCGGCCATGAACTTGACGCCGCAAAAGGCGATGACATCCGCATCGGTTTCGGCGGCCTTCTTAGACAGTTCCAGACTGTCGCCGACGAAATCGGCCAGATCCTGCAATTCGGGCTTCTGGTAATAATGCGCAAGGATCACGGCATTGCGCTCCTTGCGCAGCCGGTCGATCTCTTCGCGCAGGTCGATCCCGGCGGGAATGGCGGTCTGGTCGGTCATGTTTGGCCCCGTCTGATGTGGCGTTGCTGGCGCTTATACCCACAACGGCAGGCAAGGCGAGGGCGTTCCTATCACAGCTCCAAACCCGTCGGCAGGAATGCCTGCATCGGGCGCTCGGCACCGGGCGTTCCGGCGACGACCCATTCGGTAAAAGCATACCCTGCCGGAGAGTAGGCCAGCAGCATGGAGAGGCCGAAAGTCAGCACATAAATCCACAGGCCGTACTGGTAGGCGGGATGGACCGCGCCGGTCATACGCTTGTCGGCGATCATGCCGATGACCGGAAACAGGAAGGTGCAGAGCGTCGTGATGAGCCATGCATTGGGGATCATCAGCGGCATGGGCAGCAGGCGTCCGAGACCCGGACCGGTCAACACCGCCATGGCACACAGCATCAGCCGGCGATGCCAGCCCGTGTAGCGCTGGCGGCGCAGCGCCCATAGCGCCAGCCCGCCAAAACACAGCAGCATGGCAAGATTGCTAATGAGGAACTCGTTCACGTCGAAAAAGAACGGTCCGCCCGTGCGCCGCGTGACGACGATCATGATGACGCTGCCGGACAGGACCATGGCGGCGACCCAGCCATAGGCGAGGCGGCCGAGGCGGCGGTGCAGCGCAACCGCTCCGCGCGCGATTGTCATATGCTGCGCGAGGTAAAGCGCGATCCAGCCCATGAAGATCACGGCGTGGATGTGATAGGCGGCGGGCGTGTCGAAACTCGACCGGCCCACGGCGAGATTGAGCGAAAAACCGGCCACGATGATGATCGACATCACCCACGCCATGATCGTGAAAAACCGCGTGCCACCTGCCCCCGCAGATGCCCGCTTGGCGATGCTTGCCAATCTACAGCCCCCTACTGCTCCTGCATTTATTGCAGGTGCGAACAGGGCGGTCAAATCGCGGACTTAACCATCAGCTTTCATTGGCGAAGCGGACGTCGACCTGCACATTCTCGAAGCCCGACACCGAAAGCGGGATGGCAAGGTTTTGCCGCACCGCCTCGCGCGCGGCGTTGCGGGCCATGGTCATGATCTCGGGTGCGCGGGCGAATTGCAGGGCGCGGCGCTGGGCAATCTCCGAATTCGACCGGCTGAGCGAGACCGAGGCATCGCGGCTGACATAGATGCCGTCGGTGAAATAGCGCGCCTCGGCCTCGTTGAGGTTGGGCGTCGAGACCTGCAGCGGCGGCAGCTCCACGGTCAGGCGCTGGGCTGCTTCATCCCACGCGAAATCGCCGCGATCCATGGTGGAGAGGTCCAGCCGGTATTCGACCGTCGCCGGCACGATCATCGCCTGCCGCGACTCGAGCGCATCTATCGGCAGCGGGCCGACGCTGGGCGTGCTCGTGCTTTCCGCCACCACATCGAAACGGCTGGAAAAGACGGTGAGGGCGTTCTGCCGCTCGAAAGCGACCATGGAGGTGGCGATGATGTCGCCTTCCTCTCGCGGCCCCCAGCGCTCCCAAGCGAGCCACGCCAGCGCCGCGGCTAGCAGGATCACCACCAGCCAGGGCGCCCCGCGGCGGATGCCGGAGCGCGGCGCGCGGCTTTTCTCGTCGGATATCAGATCGTCTGCCATATATCGCCCGAACGGCTGACGATGCCGCGCCGTTCCATGTCGAGTAGGTGCGCCTTGACGCTCAGTCCGGCCGCAGGCCACATTCGCTCGTCAAGGCCTTTATACATGACCGGGACGAGGTCCTCTATCGTGAGTCCCAGCGAAGGCTGGGACCTCTGGCTCTTACTGCGCGAGGTCCCAGCCTTCGCTGGGACACCGCCTGCCAGAAGCTTGCCGATCTGTTTTTCGCGCGCGCGGCGATGGCCCAGCGTGCTGCGGACAAGCTGGTGCGGTTTTGTCACCGCAGGGCCGTGGGCGGGGTAATAGACCTTGTCCTGCTTGCGCTCGTAGAGGAGCGCCAAGCTTTCGAGATAATGGCCCATATCGCCGTCGGGCGGCACAATGATACTGGTCGACCAGCCCATGACATGGTCGCCTGTGAAGACCGCGCCGCTCTCTTCCAAAGCGAAGCACAGGTGGTTGGATGTGTGACCGGGCGTGGCGATGGCGGTGAGCGTCCAGCCGGGGGCGGATACGCTCTCGCCATCGGCCAGCACACGGTCGGGCGCGTAAGTGCGGTCGAAAGCGGCATCGAGGCGCGGCTCGTCCGTATTGATGACCAGCGGCCCGCAGCCGACGATGGGCGCGCCTGTCGCTTCGGCCAGCGGTGCGGCGGCGGGAGAGTGGTCGCGGTGGGTGTGCGTGCACATGATCGCGACGATCTCGGCATCGCCGATTGCGGCCAGCAGCGCGGCGATGTGCTGTTTGTCGTCCGGGCCGGGGTCGATCACCGCCAGCCCGTCCTCGCTGCCCACCAGATAGGTCTGCGTGCCCGTATAGGTGAAGGGCGAGGCATTGGGCGCCAGCACGCGCGCGACCAGCGGTTCGGGCCGCTCCACGTCGCCGGTGGGCCAGGGTTGATCGGGCAGGGCCATCACGGCCATATGGCGGGCAAAGAGAGGATAGACAATGACGCGAGCCAACATCCTCGTTCTCGACGAAGGCACTACCAGCACGCGCGCCATGCTGTTCGACGGCGAAGGCGCGCTCCATGGTGTGGCGCAGGAGGAGCTGGAGCAGTTCTATCCCGCCAGCGGCCGGGTGGAGCACGACGCCGCCGAAATCTGGAACAAGACGCTGCGCTGCGCGCAGGCGATGGTCGAGAAGGCTGGCGGGGCCGCACAAGTGGCGGCGATCGGCATCACCAACCAGCGCGAAACCGTGGTGGCGTGGGACAAGACGACAGGCGAGCCGCTGACGCGCGCCATCGTCTGGCAGGATCGGCGCACCGCCGATGCCTGCGCGAAGTTGAAAGAAGGCGGGCAAGAGGACATGGTCCGCAGCCGCACCGGCCTCCTGCTCGATCCCTATTTCTCCGGCACGAAGATGCGTTGGCTGCTGGAAAATGACGACGCGGTGCGCGCCGCTGCCGATGCGGGAACGCTGGCCATGGGCACGGTGGAAAGCTGGCTGGTCTGGAAGCTCACAAGCGGCGCACGTTTCATCAGCGATGCCAGCAATGCGAGCCGCACGCTGCTCTATAATCTGGAACAGGGCGAATGGGACGAGGATTTGCTAGACCTGTTCGGTGTGCCGCGCGCTGTCTTGCCCGATATTGTCGACTGCGCTGGCGAGCTGGCCGAAACCGATAGCGCGCTCTTTGGTAACGCAATCCCGATCTGCGGCATGGCGGGCGACCAGCAGGCGGCGACGATCGGGCAGGGCTGCCTCTCGCCCGGCGATACGAAAGCGACTTATGGCACAGGCGCGTTCATTCTCGCCAATACCGGCTCCACCGTGCCGACATCCGACAACCGGCTGCTCTCCACCGTGCTTTACCAGCTGGACGGCGAGCGACATTACGCCGTGGAAGGCGCGGTGTTCGTGGCGGGGAGCCTCATTAAATATCTGCGCGATACGCTGGGGTTGATCGACGATGCAGGCGAAACCGAAGCGCTGGCCCGTAGCATCACGGATAGCGGCGGCGTGGTGATCGTGCCTGCGCTGTCGGGCCTTGGCGCGCCGCATTGGCGACCCGATGCTCGCGCCAGCATCACCGGTCTCGGCTTCGATACGGGTAGGGCGCATATCGCCCGCGCGGCGCTCGAAGCGATGAGTCACCAGACGCACGACCTCGCGCTGGCCTTCGCAGCCGACGGCGCGCACTGGACCGGTCTGAAGGTGGATGGCGGCATGTCTGCCAATGACTGGATGGCGCAGGACATTGCCGACGTTCTAGGCCTGCCGGTGACGCGGCCGGATTTCGTGGAGACGACCGCGCTCGGCGCGGCGATGCTCGCTGCCGTAGGATGCGGAATGCATGCTGATTTACAGGCAGCTGCGAATGCAATGATTGGCAGCACGCGCACGTTCAGGCCGAACATGAATGCAGACACGCGGGACGAGCGCGTGGCGCGCTGGGAAGCGGCTATCGCGAAGGTCTAGCCTGCCTCAACCGGCAAAGGCGCAGCCGAGCCGTTCGCGCAGGCGATGCACCGCAGCCGGTTGCAGCGCGAAGCTGGCGCGCCATGCCTTGTCCAGCCTCTCGACACGGGCGTAAAACGCCACCGACCGCTCAACCAGGTCCGCGACGTAGTGCGGCAGCAGCCGCATCTGCGCAGCCTCCGGGGCTGCTTGGGCAGGTGGAAGACGGCCATGATGGCGCAGCTGGAACTCGGTCATTTCACCGGAGAAATAGGCTTTCTGGTTCAGCAGCCAGGCAATCGCATGCATCATGCGCGTCGTCGTGCGCAATGCCTCGCAGCTCATCGCCATGCGCATCATGCTGGCATCCTCGCCCAATCCGCCCACGCTCTCGCCCAGGTCGAACGCGGCGCGCGCCTCGTCGGCAAGGACAAGCGCGTCTTCATACAGCGTCTCGATGATGGAGGGGGAAATCGTCGCGGTGTGGGGCATGTCGGTCATGGCTAATGTCTCCCTCGCGCCCCTGCCACAGCACCATTGGTTAATCTGCACAAGCTTTCCACCCTGTCCCGATGGGATACGGATTTTCTGCGGTAACCTGCGCTGCTGCCGTCAGGCTATGATGTCCGGGGTGAGATAGTCCTCGAATACGGCGATCTGGTCTTTCAGCAAGAGCTTGCGTTTCTTCAGCCGGGCGACCTGCAACTGGTCCGGCCCGCCGGTATCGGACAGCGCGGAAATGGCGATGTCGAGATCGCGATGCTCGGTGCGCAGGGCCGCCAGCCGTTTTCGCATTTCGTCTTCGGTCATGCCGTGGCTTCCCTCGATATCGCACCACTTTGCGGCGGGTATTTTCCCCCATCGGGATGGCTCTGCCAAGAGGCGTTTCATCGCCTGCGATTTGGCGGAACGCGACTATTATGATTTTATGACACTCACGCGGCACTCGCCGCATGGCGAGTCGCTGCGATGGGTCCCCCGCAGGCCGGATGGTCCGGCCCGCATCCCAACAGGAGACTGCTCATGGAAACTTCGCATGTCCACGCCCTTCAGCAAAAGCATTCCGGGCTCGACAAACAGCTGCGCGAAGAGATGAACAGGCCCGCTCCCGACAGTGCGAAGATCCAGGCGCTCAAGAAAATGAAGCTGCGTGTGAAAGAAGAGATCGCGCTGAACTGAAGGCGGCCACGCAAATCGGTCACGTGAAAAGGCGCGGGCCGTGCCGCTCGCGCCTGCTCACGATTTGCAAAACATTTCCTGTGCTATAGCAGGCGGTGTAATGTCAGCTGCCGCTTCTTCCGCCCGCCTGATCCTGACCCGCCTTCACGAAGTGATGGCGGCGCGCACCCACGCGCAGGGCAAGCTGAACCGCGTGGTGGAGCTGATCGGAGAGTCGCTGGATAGCGAAGTCTGCTCGATCTACCTGCTGCGCGACGGCATGCTGGAACTGTTCGCCACGCGCGGGCTGAACCAGGCGGCGGTTCATGTTACCCGGCTGGGCGTGGGGGAGGGGCTGACCGGCACCATCGCCCAGAATATCGAGACGCTGAACCTCGACGAGGCAGCGACCCATCCAGAATTCCAATACCGCCCCGAAACCGGCGAGGAGAAGTTCCACTCCTTCGCTGGCGTGCCCATCGTGCGGCGGGAGCGCGCCATCGGCGTGGTCTGCGTGCAGCATATCGATCCGCGCCGCTACGAGGATGTGGAGATCGAGGCGCTGCAAACGGTGGCCATGGTGCTGGCCGAGCTCATCACCAATGCCGGGCTGGTCGACGAGGAAGAGATCGCCGGTGCGTCCGCCGAAGCGCAGACCGGACAGGTGACCATCGAAGGGCTGAAACTGGTGAAGGGCCTCGCCATCGGACAGGCCGTCTTCCACCAGCCGCGCGTGACCATTGAGCAGGTGGTGGCGGAAGACGTGGAGGCGGAGAGGCAGCGCGTTTACCTCGCTTTCGACCGCATGCGCGAACAGATCGACAATATGGCGAGCCAGGCCGAATTCGGCGTGGGCGAAGAGCACGAGCAGGTTCTCCAAACCTACAAGATGTTCGCCTACGACGAAGGCTGGAGCCGCCGCATCAACGAGGCGATTGATAGCGGCCTCACGGCAGAGGCTGCCATCGAGCGTGTTCAGCAGCGCACCCGCATGCGCATGCGCGAGATTTCCGACCCGCTCCTGCAGGATCGGATGCATGATTTGGAAGATCTGGCGAACAGGCTGATCCGCATCGTGTCCGGCCAATTGGGTACCGCGGCACAGAAGGGGCTGACGAAGGACTCCATCCTCGTCGCCAAGAATCTCGGTCCGGCCGAGCTGCTGGAATATGACAAGCGGCGCCTGAAAGGCGTGGTGCTGGAGGAAGGCAGTCTCACCGCGCATGTCGTGATCGTGGCGCGTGCCATGGGCGTACCGGTGATCGGGCGGGCGAAGAACGTGCGCGGGCTGGTGCGTGATGGCGACGAAATGCTGGTGGATGGCGATGCTGGCACGGTCACCCTGCGCCCTTCCGGCGGAGTGCTGACCGCTTTCGAAGCGCGCTTTGCACAAAGCCGCGCCAAGCGCGCCGCCTATGCCGAACTGCGCGATGTCGAGCCTTTCACCCGCGATGGCGAGCGCATCGAGGTTATGATGAATGCAGGGCTTCGCGATGATGTCGGCATGCTGGCGATGACGGGGGCGGACGGGATCGGCCTTTATCGCACCGAATTCCAGTTCCTCGTTTCCGCCGCCCTGCCGCAGCGCGAGCGGCAGGCGCGCCTCTATCGCGATGTGCTGGATGCGGCGAAGGGCAAGAAGGTCATCTTCCGCACGGTCGATATCGGCGGCGACAAGTCGCTGCCTTATATCTCCAGCGAGAACGCCAAGGAGGACGAGAACCCCGCCATGGGCTGGCGTGCGCTTCGCCTGGCGCTGGAGCGCAAGGGGCTGATGAAAGCGCAGGCCCGTGCTTTGCTGGAAGGCTGCGCCGGGCGGGAGCTGAACGTGATGTTCCCCATGGTCAGCGAACCGTGGGAATTCGATGCCGCCAAAGAGGTGTTCGATCAGCAGCTCGATTACCTGAAAAAGCGAAAGCACCAGCTTCCCAGCGCCATCAATTTCGGAGTCATGCTGGAAGTGCCATCTTTGGCCGAGACGCTGGACCTGCTGATTCCGCGCCTGAAGTTCATTTCGATCGGTACCAACGATCTCACGCAATTCCTGTTTGCTGCCGACCGGGCAAACCCGATGCTGGCGGAACGCTATGACTGGGTGAGCCCGTCCATCCTGCGGTTCCTCAAGCGGGTGGTGCAAAGCTGCGTCGGCCACCCGGTGAATCTTGGCGTATGCGGTGAAATGGGCGGTCGCCGCTTGGAAGCGCTGGCCTTGCTCGGCCTCGGCATCCGCCGCCTCTCCATCACGCCTGCCGCTGTCGGTCCGATCAAGGAGCTGGTGCGCAAGATCGATACGCGCGAGATTGCCGATGCAATGAATGGCTGGCTGGCGAGCCCGCCGCCGGACATGCGCGTCGCACTGCAGGAGTGGGCCGACGCGCGCGAAATCGACGTTGAATAGTGTATTTGCGAATAGGCCGCGAGAACGTTTGCACTGCACAATAACTTGACAGGCGCGCGCCCGCGCGATTGTGGTCTCTTTCACCAAGGTTCGCATTGGAACCAGCAGCCCCCAGCTGGAGCGGTCATGACCGATACTGAAGACTCGTTTGACGAAGACGCGCCCGAGCCGTCTCCCGCGCCGCAGGGTATCGGGCCGCAATTGCGCGCCGCGCGCGAAGTGAGAGGGTTGTCGCTGGCGCAGCTGGCTTCCGAAACGCGCATCTCCCGTCCCCATCTCGAACACATGGAAGCCGGGGAATTCGGCAAGCTGCCGGGCCGCACTTACGCCATCGGTTTCGCGCGCACGGTCGCCAAGACAATAGGGCTCGACCAGGAAGACGTGGTCAGCATGGTGCGCGCCGAAATCGACGCTGCCGAACAGGAAGCTGCCGCAGCGTCTGGCGGCGGGCGCGGCAAGTTCGAACCGGGCGATCCCAGCCGCTCGCCGGGTGGCGGGCTGCTGTGGTTTTCGCTTATTGCCGTCGCGATCCTGCTGGTAGGCATTTTCTTCGCCGCGCGCGCTCTGTTCCAGCCGACGGCCGAGCTGCCCTCGCTGGTCGAGCAGCAGCAGGCCGAAGAAGCCGAGGCTGCTGCAGCGACCGCCGCCGCGCGGCAAGAGCAGGCCGCCGCTGCGCCGGAGATCGATACGAGCGGCGAGGTCGTGTTTACTGCCGAGGGCGAGACCTGGGTGCGTTTCTACGACGGCAATGGCCGCGTTCTGCAGGAAGGCACGATGACCGAGGGCGACACCTTCACCCTGCCAGCCGATGCCGTCGATCCGCAAATCATCACCGGCCGCCCCGATCGCCTCGCCATCACCATTGGCGGCCAGCCCGTGGCCAAGCTCTCGACCGAGCTGGAAACGATACAGGACGTGCCGATCTCGGCAGAGGCGCTGCTGTCGCGCACCGGTGTGGCGCAGACCATCGGGTTCGCACTCGGTAGCCGCGTCGTGCCTGCAACGCAGCCGACGACGAATGAGCCCGTAAATCCGGCGTCTGTGCCTGCGCGCCCGCAGCCCGCTGCCACACAGACAAGCGCGCCGCCGGCTCCTGCGCGTCCTGCCGCCTCGCCGAGCCCGCAACCCACGCCGCGTCCGACCGCTACGCCGACGCGCCCCCCTACGCCCGCGCCGCAGCCCACCCCTACGCAGCAGCCCGACCAGGCTCCGGTGTCCGACACACCCGAGCCCGCCCCTACGCCGCCTGCGCAGACGCCGACGGCCAGCGATGCAGCGTCATCGGGCGAGGAATCGGACGGGCAGCTATAGCCTGCCAGAACGTCGGGGAAACACGGGGTGGCGCGGCTTTCCGGCGCGCGTTAATCGGCTATCTTGGTTAATGCCTGCATGGTGCGATAAGGCCGCACCGCGGCGATCACGTTTTAAGGAGTGAATGCGCGATGACCGGATGGATGACAGCCACCAAATCTGCTGCCGGAAAACGCCTTGCCATAGGGCGTGCAGCCATCTGCGCCGGTGTGTTCGCGCTCGCCATCCCGCTGCCTGCCACTGCGCAGACGGATCGCCGGCTCGACCGGATCGAGCAGGAAATCAGCGCCTTGCAGCGCGCCGTCTTCCCCGGCGGTGACGAGCGGTTCTTCGAGCCGGAAATTCGCCCCGAGGCGCAGCCCACGCAGAACGCCACCCCGCAAGTGGGCGCATCCGCGCTGACCGGTGTGCTGACGCGGCTCGACGCCATTGAGGCGCAGCTCGCCCGCCTGACCGCAGCCACCGAGGTGAATGAGAACGCGCTCGCCACGCTGGAAATGCGGATCATAAATCTCGAAGGCCGCGCGGCCACGACCGCACCGGCTCCGACGAGGCCCGCCAATTCGGGTTCGCAAGCGACCGGCGTGATCCCAGTGCCCGGTGACGATGATACGGTGGAAGTCGCAGTGGCCGACACGCCGCCGCCTCCTCCTGCCGCCTCCAGCCCCAGCGAAGCGCGCATCGCGGCAGTGCAGGCGATCGCTAAGCCCGCCACGGGCGATGCGGGCGATGACGAATATGTCTATGGCTTCCGCCTGTGGGATGCAGGCTTCTATCCCGAGGCGCAGCAGCAGCTTTCATTGTTCTTAGAACAGTATCCAAACCATCCGCGCGTGACCTATGGCCGCAACCTCCTCGGTCGTGCTTTCCTCGATGCGGGCGAGCCGCGCGCGGCAGCGACGCACTTCTTCCAGAATTACCAGTCTGACAATCAGAGCGCCCGCGCGCCCGACAGCCTGCTGTATCTGGCGGAAAGCATGATTGCGCTGGGCGACACCAATCGCGCCTGCATCGCGCTGGCCGAGTTCGGCGACACTTATCCCGCACTCGCCATCGGGCGACTGCAAAGCATGTATGATGGCCTGAATGGCCGCGTCGACTGCAATTGATCCGGAACTGGTAGAGGCGCTCTACGAGAAGTTCAGCGCTTCCATTCCGGACTGGCATCCGGCCACCTCCCTGGG
Source organism: Aurantiacibacter gangjinensis (assembly GCF_001886695.1). Lineage (GTDB taxonomy): Bacteria > Pseudomonadota > Alphaproteobacteria > Sphingomonadales > Sphingomonadaceae > Alteraurantiacibacter > Alteraurantiacibacter gangjinensis. The sequence continues at coordinate 130,421 of NZ_CP018098.1, forward strand.
GCTGGCGGTTTCCGGCGGTCCGGATTCCATGGCCATGCTATTGCTTTGCCATGAGTTCTTCGAGCCTATCGAAGTGGCGACCGTCAATCATGGCCTGCGGCCGGAATCCGATGCGGAGTGTGAATTGGTGCAATCCGTTTGTGCCGCGCGTGACATTCCATGCACCGTACTCAGAGTCCATGTGGCGGAGGGAAACCTGCAGGGCGAAGCGCGAAAGGCTAGGTACGCCGCCCTTACGCAGTGGGCACAGCAACGTAGGCTGGGCGCAATCGCGACTGCCCACCACGTCGACGACCAGGCCGAAACGCTGTTGATGCGACTCAATCGTGGTAGCGGGCTGTCAGGTTTGGCAGGCATTCGGCGGCGTACAAGGCTGGATGACGGCAAGACCTGGCTGGTGCGACCGGTTCTCGATTTTCGCCGCGACGATTTGCGCGCCGTGGTGGACGAGGCAGGGCTTCCCTTTGTTGATGATCCGTCCAACACGAACATCCAATTTGAAAGGGTGCAAATCCGCCGCGCTCTTGCGAAAGCGGATTGGCTGGACCCGGTCATGATGGCCCGGTCGACCGAGTATTTGGAAAAGGCAGATCGCAGTCTGCGCGGGATGAGCAGAGCCGTGTGGGACGCGCATGCGCTTGTCCGCGAGGACGTCATCATCTTTCCGGATTCGGACTGGACCGAGATCGTCGCGAACCAGTTGCTTTTTGCTGCTCAGCGCTTCCAAGCAGAACTTGCGCTTGGCGAAGCATCGGCGTTTATCGAACGGCTTCTGCGCGACGGCGCGAACAAGGCAAATGTCGCTGGGCTTCTTATTGAAAAGCGCGGTAGTGAATGGCATGTCAGCCCAGAGCCGCCGCGTCGCTCTCGCTGAAACCTGCCCGATTTGCCCTACACTGCATCGCTGCGGCTTCGGCTCGCAATTTCGGTTTGCGGTCCATACGAAAGGGGCCGGACTACTCGGTCCGCAGCGAACCACCCACGCCCGTCATCACGCCATCGGTAATGATCATCACATCGCCGATCTCGGCTTCGTCGAACAGGCGGCTTGCGAACTCGTCGGGCACGGCGATGCAGCCGTGGCTGGCATAGCCGTTTTCCACCGTGGAGCCGCCGTGGATGGCAATGCCGTCCCAAGTCAGGCGCAGCGTCCACGGCATGGGCGCATCGTTGTAGAGGCTGGAGGTGTTGTAGCGTTCCTTGGTCAGGATCGGGAAAGTGCCGGTGGGCGTGGGATGCTCCGGCGTGCCGAGCAGCGCCGCGGCGGCGCCGATTTCGTAGCCGTTGCGGAAGACGCTGATGACGCGCGCCTGCAAGTCCACCGTCATCACAAGCGGGCCGTCGGGCACGCCTTCATCGTCCCAATGCCATTCGCCGTAGCGGATGGGGCCTTCGATGGGCAGCACCCGCTTGATGACGAAAGGATCGTCCGGATCGTAGGCGGGCGTGTCCTGCGCGACTTCGTTGGTGACGAAGGTTACGGCGTCGTCCATCGCCGCCTCGCTATCAGCTACGATACCGCGCGCAGCTTCCTGCGCCTCTGTACCGCCGCCCATCAGCGCGACGCCGCCCACGGCCAGCAGCACGGCTGCCAGCACGCCCGCAATCCATTTGATAAGCATCGTCATCCTGCCTCCATGGCGCGCATCGGCGCTGATTTCCATTGGCCTGGCGCCTGAGTCCCGAAATGGAACGACGAGCGCAGCCCGGTCACCCGCGCTCACCCATGCGCGCCGAAAATGTTGGCGATGGCGGTGGTGATGCGCAGGTTCAGCGCGTGGGCGCGTTCTATCGGGTCGATATAGTCGCGGTGGATCGCTTCATAGCCTTCGTCTCCGCCATCGGGCCAGTCGGTCGGCTCGGTCAGGTCGAAGCGGTCGATGCGCGGGAAGTGGCGCGGATAGGCGCGGCGTAGCTGGGCCAGCGCTTCGTCCACGCGCAGGGTGAAGACCATTTCCAGCACATCGTCGCGGCTCACATCGTTGGCGCGGCTGAAAGCGGGCACCGATACGGCGCGGATGAACATGGCTTGCAGCAGCGCGATGCGAAGCGCCTGCAGCACGCCAATCATGCGGCGCTTTTCCTCGCGGTTCTCCACCGGATCTTCATCGGGCACGTGGGCGAACAGGCGGTGCAGCTTCATCGCATCCACGCGAAGGCGACTGGCGAGGCGACGGAAAACGCCGATCCGGTCGTCCTTGACGAGATAGGCACCCAGCGCCTCGCACGCTTCGGCCAGATGCGTTTCGGTGCCGCGATAGGGGCGGCTGGACCAGTAGGCGGAATTGAACAGCTCGCCATAGGCGGCGACTGTCTTCACGCTGGCCAGCGCATTGGAGGCGCGCACCAGCCGCATCAATTCGCGCCCGCGCGCGCTTTCGGAAAGCAGCGCGCCGATTTCCTCGAAATTGCCATCGGCTGCCGTGCCTACGCCGGCGATGACATTCACCGGATAGCTAAGCTGTTGCAGGATGGCATTGTGCGGGATGGCGCGGATCTGGCGCAGGCTCATTTCGCGGTCGGCATTGATGTCGCTCTGCCGGCGAGACACGCGACTGCCGGTGGAATTGAGCAGGCCAAGACCGAAAGCGGTGATGGCGCGGCTGTAGGTAGCGCTTTCGAGGTGCTCGCGCTGATGCTCTTTCACGGCGCGGTAGAAGTCGAGGCTCAAATCGGTGCGCTGGTAGAAGCTGTCCTTGGGCGCGTCCGCATCGGTTTCGCTGGGGCGCAGCACGGCGATGCGGGTGAGCAGCGCGCGCGCCAGTTCGGGCGTGGCAAACCAGAGATAGCCGTCGCCGCCCTGGAAGCTGACTTCGGGCTCCAGCGGGATGCCCGCGCGGGCGAAGCGGCGCTTGGCCCATGGGGAGAGCGCCCAGTCCAGCCGGTCCGCCATCTTCGCCGGATGCGCGCCGCGGCCCATGCTTTCGCCATGCGTGTTAAAGATCAGCGCAGCGACGTCGCCGGACAAGCCATTGGCATGGATGGCTTGCGCGAGCCGGCCTTGCAGGCGCTCGATAGCGAGGCTGGCGGGGATCTGTCCGACGAAGCGTCCGGCATCGGAAAAGCCCGTCTGGATCGCCACCCGGCCGCGCACCTTGGCGTAATCCTGGTAGACCTTTTCTGCCAGCAATTCGTCGAGGAAACGGCCGCCATGTTCCAGCGCGGTTTCGGTCTCAAATAGGGGCGAGATATCGACCTTGTCCTCGATGCCGAACAGTTTGGCGAAATAGAGCGCCGCGAGAACCGTGGCAGGCTCCTCGCACTCGGCAATCAGCATGCGGATCGGTGCGTCCGCATCCACATGGGCGAGGATCTGCGCCATGGCGAGGAATTGCCGGATGGCGGTGCTGGCCTCGATGGCGAGCGCGCCGAAGTTGCTGCGACGCGGGGTAAGCCCCTCGATGGCGCGGCGAAGATGGACCACGGCGCCCTTGCTGGCGAGGTCGAGATTGCCGTCCGGGTCCACCCGGCGGCGGATCGCGTTGTGCAACTGTTTGGCGTTCACGCGGAAATGGATCCAGCCCATGCCAAGACCATCCGCGCGCATGGCGGCAGCGAGCGTTTTCAGCTGGATGGCGCGCTCGCCGTCATCGGGGGAAGCAGCTTCTGCCTCCAGCCGGTCGATGTAAGGCGCGAGCGAGAGCAGCTTGCGCGGGTCCGGTGCCGTCAGCCGGTTGGCGGCGACAGACAAGGCGGCGGGATCGGAAAGATCGGCGGTGAAATCCTGCGCCCGCTCCAGCGCATAAAGCGAGGCGGGGCGCAGCTCGGAAAGCAGCTTGTGCCCGGCATCGATGGCTTCCAGATCGGCGACATAGCGTGCCAGCCGCTTCGCCTTTTCCGAAAGGCGGAAGCCGATGGAATTGGACCATGTAATGTCCGTCCGACCATCCATGTCGTACCCCACCCAGCTCGCAAAGCGGAAGGGGAGGGGGGCGAGGTCGGTCCACTTATCCGGCCACACGGCTTTTGCATGCCGAAGCAGCTGGGCAACGATGGCGCTGCGCGCATCCTGCGCGTGGCCGATGGCCTGCATGGCGCGGCCATGTTCGTAGGCGAGAGTGACTTGCGGGCGATCGCCGCCCACGCAATCCGCGCTCACCGCGTCTCCGCCGGAGGCTTCGCGCGCCACCGCTTCGGACTGGTCGGGTGTGAGCAGGAAAGTGGGATGCGCGGTGAAGACGGCATGCAGCTGCGGCCGCTCCCAACTGGCGCGGAAGGCATCGAAATCGTCGCTGCGCAGCGTCGCGGCGAGCGCCTTTTCGTTCGCGTCCGCCGGGATCGGCGCGACCATGCATTCCAGCCGCGCGGCCCGCTCGTGCAGCGATTTGACTTCAAGCTCGGCAATCAGCGCCTCGCAATCGTCGAGCGACAATTCGCCCGCTTCGAGCTGCCGCGACAGATCGTGCGCCAGTTGGAAGACCGGGTTGAATTGCGGTGTGTCGACCGTGCGCTTGTGCAGTTCGCGCAAGCGCTGCGAAAGGTCGGCAACAGTAGGAGATTTCACAGAGTTGCCGCCTCGCGCGCCAGCTGGCTGATCTGTTCGGGCGATGCGCCGCTCGGGGCGACCCAGCTGCCGCCCACGCAATAAACGAAATCATGCGCCAGCCATTCGGGCGCCGTCTCGGCGGAAATGCCCCCCGTGGGGCAAAACTTGCACTGGCCGAAAGGTGCGGCGAGCGCTTTCAGCGCAGGAATGCCGCCAGCGGCAGTGGCGGGGAAGAACTTGAAATGCGTAAGTCCCAAATCCAGCCCGCGCATGATGTCGCCTGCATTTGCAGTGCCGGGCAGGAACGGTATGCCCGATTTGACCGCCGCCTCGCCCAGTGGCTTGGTGAGGCCGGGAGAGACGATGAACTCGCTGCCCGCATCCAGCGCCGCTTTCATCTGGTCGGGATTGGTGACCGTGCCCGCGCCAACGATGGCCCCAGGCACCAGGTTCATGCGCTTGATCGCTTCCAGCGCGTCATCGGTCCGCAGCGTGACTTCGAGGACTTTCAGGCCGCCCTCGACCAGCGCTTCCGCCGTCTCGCGGGCGTGGCCGATATCGTCCACCACCAGCACCGGGATGACCGGCGCGGTCTGCATCACATCTTCGATGGCGTAGAGCATCAATCGTCTCCGAATTTCTGGCAATAGGCAGCCGCCGCGCCGAACAGGCCGGGCTGGGGGTGGGTGATGAGCTTGACCGGCAGGCCTGCCATCAGGCCGGCAAAACGGCCCTTGGCGCGAAACCGCTCGGCAAAGCCGGATTTCGGCAGATGGTCGCGCAGCCGGTAGCCAAGCCCGCCTGCAATCACGACGGCCTTCGCGCCATGCGCCAGCGCCATGTCGCCCGCGACCGAGCCGAGCGAAAGGCAGAAACGGTCCACGGCAGCCGCAGCAAGGCTATCCTCGCCATTCATGCCCCTGGTCCAGATTTCGACATCGTCCAGCTCGGGCACGCTCTTGCGCTCCAGCGAGGCGAGGGTGTGATAAATATCGGAAATGGCAGGACCGGCCACGACCCGCTCCACCGACACGCGCGTATGCCGCTTGCGCAGTCGGGCAAGGATCGCATCCTCGATGGAATCGAGCGGCGCGAAATCGATATGGCCGCCTTCGGTAGCGGAGACGCGGTAGGTGCCGTCCGCTTCGCGGTAGAGGTGCGCCACGCCGAGGCCCGTGCCCGGCCCCATGACGGTGAGCCGTCCGGTCGGCGGCAATGGCCCTTCGGGGCCGGTCAGGTGCAGATATTCATCCTCGCCCGCACGCGCGACCGCATGGGCGACCGCTTCGAAATCGTTGACGATCTTGAAGCTGTCCACGCCCAGCTTCTCTTTCACAAGCGCCGGTCGGATGATCCATGGATTGTTGGTGAAGCGGATGACTTCGCCGCCCACCGGCCCCGCAATCGCCATGGCCACGCGCGAGGGAATGTCGCCGCCCTTCTGCGCGCGGTAATCTTCCCACGCAGTCTGAAAACTGGCGTGATCGTCCGTGTGCAGCGTGACGGGTTCGTCCATCGTGATGCTGCCATCATCGGCGTGCGTTGCGATGGCGAAGCGGGCATGGGTGCCGCCGATGTCTACGGTGACGAGCTGCATCACAGGCCTCCGGTCGCCAGCATCGCGCTGCCGCCGCGCTCGGCTTCGTCGGCGAAATTGCGGAACATGGCGAAGATCTCGCGGCCCGTGCCGCTTTCAGGCGCCGGGTCGGGCGCGGGCGTGCGGCTGCCCAGATCGGCAGTGGTCGAAAGCTCGCCGGTCTCGGCGCAGACTTTGACCACGTCGCCATCCTGCAAAAGAGACAGTGGTCCGCCGCCTAGCGCTTCGGGCGAGCAGTGGATGGCGCTCGGCACCTTGCCGCTCGCGCCGGACATGCGGCCATCCGTCACCAGCGCCACGCGGTAGCCGCGATCCTGCAGCACGCCCAATGCCGGGGTTAGCTTGTGCAGTTCGGGCATGCCGTTGGCGCGCGGCCCCTGGAAACGGACCACGACCACGACATCGCGGTCCAGTTCGCCCTTTTTGAAGCATTCATTCACCGCAGCCTGCGTCTGGAACACGCGGCACGGGGCTTCGATGGTCCAGCGTTCTTTCTCGACAGCGGAGGACTTGAAGCAGGCGCGACCGAGATTGCCCTGCACCAGCCGCATGCCGCCATCCGGCTGGAACGGGTCGGAAGCGGGGCGCAGCATGGTGTCGTCACCGCTCTCGCCCACATCGCGCCAGCTTAGCATATCGTCATCGAGCCACGGTTCCTGTCCGTATTGCTCCATGCCGCGCGTCTCGCCCACGCCGATGACATCCGCATGGGCGAGGCCTGCGCTGGTCAGTTCCTTGATGACAAATCCCATGCCGCCAGCTTCGTGGAAGTGGTTCGTATCGCCGGAGCCGTTGGGATAGACGCGCGCGAGCAGCGGCACCGCGCCGGACAGTTCGGAAAGATCGGTCCAGTCGATCTGCACACCCGCTGCCCGGGCGAAGGCGGGGATGTGGATCGCGTGATTGGTAGAGCCGCCCGTCGCCAGCAGGCCGACAGCGGCATTCACGATGGCTTTCTCGTCAACGCAATGGCCCAGCGGGCGGAAATCGTTGCCGTTCCTGCCCATGGCGGTGACGCGCTGCACGGCGGCCCGGTCCAGCGCCTGCCGGATCTTGGTGCCCGGCTGAAAGAAGGCAGCGCCCGGCACGTGCAGGCCCATCATCTCCATCATCATCTGGTTGGAATTGGCCGTGCCGAAAAAGGTGCAGGTGCCCGGCGAATGATAGCTGCCCAGCTCGCTTTCCAGCAGTTCCGCGCGGGTCGCCTTGCCCTCTGCATAAAGCTGGCGGACGCGCTGCTTTTCCTTGTTGGAGACGCCCGAGGGCATCGGCCCGCTGGGCACGAAAACGGCGGGCAGGTGCCCGAAGCGCAGCGCGCCCATCAGCAGGCCGGGCACGATCTTGTCGCAAATGCCCAGCAACAGCATGCCGTCATACATGGCGTGGCTGAGCGCGACGCCGGTGCTGAGCGCAATCACATCGCGGGAAAAGAGCGAGAGCTCCATACCCGTCTCGCCCTGCGTCACGCCGTCGCACATGGCCGGCGTGCCGCCCGCCACCTGCGCGGTGGCGCCGACTTCGCGGGCGTAGATTTTCAGGCGCTCGGGATAGCGGCCATAGGGCTGATGCGCGCTCAGCATGTCATTATAGCTGGTGACGATGCCGATATTGGGGCCGCGATTGGTTTTGAGCGCTTCCTGGTCCTCCTCCGCACCCGCAAAGGCGTGGGCGAGATTGGAGCAGGAAACCTGGCTGCGCTCGGGCTGGTTATCCGCCTCGCGGTCGATCAGGTAGAGATAGGCGCGGCGGCTGTCTTTCGACTTCTCGATGATCCGGTCGGTAACGCGCGCGATGGTGGGGTGAAGATTACTCATGCCACGTTACTCCGTCGCGTTCGGCCAGCGCGATGGCGGCACTCGGCCCCCAATTGCCTGCGCTGTATGGCTTCGGCTTGATGCCTTCGGTTTCCCACGTCTCGCGAATGGCGTCGATCCAGTTCCACTGCGCTTCCACCTCGTCGCGGCGGACGAAAAGGGTCTGCCGACCCTCGATCAGGTCGAGCAGCAGGCGCTCATAGGCAATCCGTTTGTGCTTGCCGGTGAAGGCGTCGGGCATGGAAATGTCGAGCGGGATTTCGCGCAGCACCATGCCATCCTGCTCTATGCCCGGCACTTTCGACATCACCGACAGATGCACGTTTTCCTGCGGCTGGATGCCGATGACGAGGCGGTTCTGCGTCAGCTTCGCGCCGGGGAAGATGGAATGCGGCACGCAGCGGAATTGCACGACGATTTCGGTCACCCGTTCCGGCATGCGCTTGCCGGTGCGCATGTAAAAGGGCACGCCCTGCCAGCGCCAATTGTCGATATGAGCCTTCAGCGCCACGAAGGTTTCGGTATCGCTTTCCCGGCCCAGCTCCTCGTCATAGCCGGGCACGATCTCGCCATCGGACGCGCCGCCGCGATACTGGCCGGTGACGATTTCCGACGGTTTGACCGGCCGCAGCGCGCGCAGCACTTTCACCTTCTCGTCTCGCACCGCGCCGGCTTCGAAACTGCCGGGCGGCTCCATTGCTACGAGCGCGAGCAGTTGCAGCATATGGTTCTGCACCATGTCGCGCAGCGCGCCAGCGCCGTCGTAAAAGTCGACGCGGCTTTCCAGCCCAACGGTCTCGCCCACGGTGATCTGCACATGCTCGATATGCTGGGCGTTCCACAGCGGCTCGAACAGGATGTTGGCAAAGCGCAGCGCGATGAGGTTCTGCACCGTTTCCTTGCCGAGATAATGATCGATACGGAAGATGCGGTCTTCGCTGAAGGCGCTGGCGACGGCATCGTTGATGGCGCAGCTGGTTTCAAGATCGGTGCCGAGCGGCTTTTCCAGACAGATGCGCGAATTGCTGTCCGCCAGGCCGTGCTGGGCCAGCCCTTCGATGGTCGGCTTGAACAGGCTGGGCGCGGTGGAGAGGAAGATGGCGACCTCGCGGTTCTCGCCCACCTTGGCGGCCAGATCGGCATAGCCTTCGGGCGTCGTCACATCGAGGCTCTGATAGCTCAGCCGGTTGAGGAAGCCTGCCATGCCGCCGCGGCGATGGTCGGGCAGATAGGTCTCGATCGCCTCGCGCGCGAAATCGCGGAACTCGCTATCCGATAGCTGCGAGCGGGCCGTGCCGACGATGCGCAGATCCTCGCCGAGCAAATCTTCCGCATCAAGCGCGCAGAGCGAGGGAAGCAGCATGCGCTTCGACAGGTCGCCCGTCGCGCCGAACAGGATGAGCGTTTGTGCCTTGTTGTTCAAATGGGAGCCTCAAAAGGTAATCGGGTCGCAGGACGACACACTAGCGCCGAACTTTGTTGCAGCGCAACGACAGCATACGAATGCATAGCAAATCGCCGGAATTGCGTAGCATGCGAATAGGCTCCGTTCGTTCGCGTGGCAAAATGTTACAGCAATGCGCCGGACCTAGCGAAGTGCGACGCGCATTGCACGTCCTTTGTGAACGTTAACAAGCGTATGGCCTGTTGTCAGTTACTCTCGCTGACTTCGACCGAACTGCTCTGGAAGTCGTTCATGCCGAAGCTGGTAAGGAAGCTGACATCGGCAGCGTCGCGCCCGATGCCGATCTTCACCGTCTTGGCAGGGTCCGCCATGCCGGTCGCATCCACGATATACCAAGCGCCGCCGCCCTCGATGGTCGGATCCTTGAGGAACACTTCGGCGACCGCATGGAAATCGGGGGGCTCCACGCCCGGCGCGTAGCAGCTGACATAGCGGGCCGGGATGGTGGATGCGCGCGCGAAGGTGATGAGCACGTGGGCATAATCACGACAGATGCCGCGCCGCTCCACGAAGCTATCGAGCGCGGTGGTCGTCGCATTGGACGCGCCCGGGGTGTAGGTGAAATTGTCTGCAATCCACTGGCACATGGCGACGACTTTCGCGCCGCCCTCCAGCCCACCGAACCGGTCGGCGACGAAGCTTTGCATCCGGTCGGCCTGGCAGTAGCGGGAATCGAACAGGTATTCGACCGTCTCGCCCGGCAAGTCATGCGGGTCGAGCCGGTCGAGACTGCCGAGATCGGGCGAGATGCGATCCACTTCGACCTGCGCCGTGTATTGCACGCTGTAATCGCCCTCCGCCCGCACCCAGATGCGTTCCCCGATCGCGTCCTGCGCAGGCACGCGGGCGATATGCATCGCGTCGCTCAGCTGAGTGTCGCTGGACAGAATGCGCTGTTCCGGGATCGCCGCCGCCTCGAACTGCAACAGCAGGTCGGTCGGCTGGTCGAGGTGGAAAGCAAAGCGGGCGTTGATGTCGATGGGCATATATGTCTGGCAACGGGGCGCGGCGGACAAGGTTTCTCCTAATCGCCGATAAGATGCGCGACCACGCTGCGCGCATGCGGGCGTGTGCGATGTTCCGCGAGGAAAATGCCCTGCCATGTGCCCAGCGCCATCCGTCCATCGCGCACGGGGATCGAGAGCGACGCACCCGTCACCATGGTGCGGATATGGGCGGGCATATCGTCCGGCCCCTCATCGTCATGCTCGTAGGGCCCGCCTTCGGGCGCGGCGCGCGAGAGCCAGTGCAGCAGGTCGTGCTGGACGGCAGGAGCGGCGTTTTCATTGATGAGCAGACTCGCCGATGTGTGCCGGCAGAACAGCGTCAGCAGGCCCGTGGTCAGCCCGGTTTGCGATAGCCATGCCGCGACCTCTTCGGTCAGTTCGGTGAAAGCCTTGCCATCGGTGTAGATCGTGAATTCGGTCTGTGCCTGTTGCATGGTGGTGTGCGTAGCGGGATGGGCGCGTTCTCGCCATGGCCATGGGCAAAAACGCCGCTTTGACCCATTTGGGATATGTCCGGATCGGACACGCCATCCTAGGGCGCCCTTCGACACAAACGGAGGGAACACCATGAAGAAGATCCTGCTTTCGTCGGCCTGCGTCGCGCTGGTCGCCATTCCGACCGCCGCTTCGGCGCAGTTCGGCGCCCTGCGCGATGCCGCGCGCGACGTTGAGAATGCCGCCGACGATGCTCGGCAGACTGCCGAAACCGCGCAAGCCGTGGTCGAAACGGTGGAAGCGATTGCCGATGGCGATATCGAAGATGCTGCCGAGACGCTGGGCCAGTGCGCTGCCGCGACGGCCACCGAAGCCGCGCTGACCGGCCAGCTCGACCGTTCTGCCGAAGACCACGCCGAAGTGGCTGCCGAGTGCGTCGTGACCGAGGCCACGCTTGCCGAGTAAATTGGCCGAGTAAATTGGCAGAATAAGACAGAATGCGATGTGGCGGACCCTCCATCGATAGCCCCGATGCCGCCATGTCCATGCCTGCCGTCTCCAAGGCATGATCCCGATTTTGGGGGCGGCAGGCACACCTGCCTTTTGGTAACAGGCTTGTGCTACGAGGCAGGTGAAACCTTGTTCACCCGGTGATGGCACAAGCACCAAAGGTCATGATGGATAAAAGCGCACAGATCGTCGCCGACGCATATGCCGTCGTATCCCAGCCAGAGAGGCTGCTGGATATCCATGAGCGGCTTCAGTCTTTGGTCGAGGCCCATATTGCGGGGACCGAGCTGACCGGCGATGTGCGCTTCCATTTCGCCCATGCGGCCGACCTGCTGGCAGGCGAGGTGGAGCCGGGGCTGGGGCCTTTCGATCCGTTCGACGGGAACGGACAGGATAGCCCCGCCGCCCGCAGTGCCGCACTGGTGCTGGACAGACATTTGCAATTGGTCCGCGCGGATAAAACCGTGTTCGAGGACCATCTGAAAGCGCTGGGAGAACCGCTCCCGGAATGGATATGGCACCCGATCGATGGGGCATCGGGTGAAACATCCATGCGCAGCCTGCTTGCACGTGGGGATGCAAGCGGCGCAATCCGGTTGATGCGGTCTCCCGATGACGCGCGCGGCGCCCTGTTCACTGCATCCACGGGGATGCTGGACGGGGCGCCGCATCTGCTTTTGCACCACCTTGGCCTGCGCTGGGACGATGAGGCCGGCAGCGCCTTTATCGACCTGCTGGGCCTTACCCGAAGCGAAGCGCGTGTGCTGGAATGGCTGGTGGGTGGTGGTACGCTGCGCGAGCTGGCTGATGACCGCGGCACGGCGCTCGGCACAGTGCGCAACCAGACCAAGTCTCTGCTGCGCAAGGTCGGCGCTACCTCGCAGATCGAGGCGGTGTGCATGTGGGCGGGCTTCCGCCAGCGCTGGCTGGATGCGCAATCGATCGATCCCGAACCGGCGGCAGAGGGGCCGCGACCGCGTGGCAAGGGAAGCGGCAGCCAGGCTTTGATGCGTTTCGAACGGCACGGCCTGCTCGGCGGTATGCCTGTGCTGTACATGCACTCCATGCTCGGCGGGCCGCATGTGATGCCAGCCGTCGATGCCGCGATGCGCAAGGCCGGGCTCGAGCTCATCACGCCTTGGCGGCCCGGCTATGGCGAAAGGACGGTGCAGGCAGACAGGTTCGCCATGGTGCGCGACTTCGTTGACGAACTGCCCGGCCTGCTCAACCGCCTCGCCATCCCGCGCGTGCGGGTGCTGGGCTCGGTAGGCGGTGCCGCTTTCGCGCTTGCCTTTGCGAAGGTTCATCCGGAGCTGACCCATTCGGTGACGCTCGCCAGCCCGTGCATTCCCATCACCCATCGCAGCGAATTGAAGCATCTGCGCACCGCGCAGTCGCTGCCCATCGAGGTTGCGCGCATCGCGCCATCGCTCAACCGCTGGTATGTGCGCGCCGTGCTGGCGCGGCTGCGGCGCAAGGGCGCGATGGAGTATGTGCGCGAATATTTCTCCGCCAGCCCGGTCGATCTCGACTGGATGGAAGAGCTGAAGAACCAGGAATTCATTCGCAATTCGCTGAACGAGGCATTCGCACAGAGCGGCGAATTCGGCGTGGCGGAAACCGAGCTAAACGCGATGGACTGGACGCCGCTGTTCGAAGGGCTCGAAAGCCCGGTGCGGATCATTCACGGCAGCGACGATGTGCTGGCACGCCCGCAACTGGTGCACCCCTTTGCCGAACGGCACGGCTTCTGCACCGAAGGACCGATCGAGCAATCGGGCAGCTTCCTGTTGTTCCAGCAGCCAGACCTGATTGCGGCGCGCCTGAAAGACCAGTAGCTTCGCGACGGCGATAAAGTGGCCGTCGGACAATCGCAGCTTGCGAAGCGCACGCTCGCCGTTAGTCTCCTGCACCATTCAGGAGAGGACCATCATGGGCAATTGGAAAACACTGGCGCTGGCCGCCACCGGCCTGTCTGCGCTCGCCGCCATGCCGACGGCTGCGCAGGAAACGCCGATCGCATTCGAGAACGCCACCATCCACACGATGCGCGGAGACGGGCTGGGCACGCTGGAGAACGCCACGCTGATCGTCCACGAAGGCCGCATCACAACCGTCGGCAATGGCGGCGTGTTCATTCCCGAGAATGCCGAACGCCGCGATGCCACCGGCATGGTCATCATGCCCGGCATCGTCGATACGCACAGCCATATCGGGCAAGTGTCCGGGGCAGACAGTTCGGCTGCCATCCAGCCCGATGTGCGCGCGCTCGATGCCATCAATGTGGGCGACAATTCGATAGCCCGCGCCCGCGCCGGCGGCGTCACCGTCGCCAATATCATGCCCGGCTCCGGTCATCTGATGGGCGGGCAGACCTTCTACATGAAGCTGCGCGATGGCGACACGATCGAGGACTACGCCTTTATCGACGATGATGGCGATGTGCTGGGCGGCATGAAGATGGCGAACGGCACCAATCCCATCCGCGAGAATCCGGCTTTCCCCTCCACCCGCGCCCGCTCTGCCGCGATGGTGCGCAGCCATTTCGTGGAAGCGCAGGAATATTGCAGCGGAGAGCGCGAAACCGTGAATCTCGGTATGGAAGCCATGTGCGAGATCCTCGACGGTGAGCGCCTCGTCCATTTCCACACCCACCGCGCGGACGACATTATGACAGCGCTGCGCCTGCGCGAGGAATTCGGCTTCGAGATGCTGATCCAGCACGGGGTAGAGAGCTATCTGGTGGCCGACGAGCTGGCAGCGGCGGGCGTCTCCGTCTCCGCCATCCTGATCGATAGCCCCGGCGGCAAGCTGGAAACAGCCGAAGCCACGATCGAAACTGCCGCCATTCTCGAGCGCGCGGGCGTGCACACCTCGCTCCATTCCGATGACGGCATCATCGATTCCCGCCTGATGTTCCGCCAGGCCGGCATCGCCGTGCGCGGCGGGATGAGCTATGAAGGCGCGCTGCGCTCCATGACGATCGTCGGGGCGGAGCAGCTGGGCCTCGAAGACCGCGTCGGCTCGCTGGAAGCGGGCAAGGATGCCGATTTCCTCATCCTCGATGGCGATCCGCTGTCAATCTACACCGATCTGCAGCAGACCTGGGTCGAGGGCGAATTGCTGTTCGACCGCAACCGCGATGAAGACCTGCTGCTGGCCACAGGCGGCGAAGGGGCGGGCAATGAACGCGCCGCGCTCCACCACCTCTCGTCCGAAGCGCATGCCATGGAGGCCGACCAATGATACGTTTCGCACAGACTCTCGGCCTTGCTGCCGGCGCGCTGCTCCTTTCGACCGCCGCCTTCGCGCAAGACATCGCCATTCGCGGCGAGCAGGTGTGGACCATGGGCCCGCAAGGCGTGATCGCCGATGGCGTGGTGGTGATCGAGGATGGCCGCATCACCGCCGTCGGCCCCGCTGCAAGCACCGCCATCCCCGCAGGCACCCGCACGCTCACCGCGCCCGTCGTCACGCCCGGCCTGATCGATGCGCATGGCACGGTGGGCCTGACCGGCTATCTCAACCAGCCCGACGATCAGGACCAGCTGGACGATGCCAGCCCCATGCAGCCGCATCTGCGCGCCATGGATGCCTACAATCCGAATGACCGGCTGGTGCGCTGGGTGCGCGAGCTGGGCACCACCACCGTCCACACCGGCCATGGCCCCGGCGCGTTGATCTCGGGCCAGACCGCCATCATCAAGACCAGCGGCAACACGGTGGAAGAGGCGCTGGTGGAAGACGGCAATATGATCGTCGGCAACCTTGGCGCATGGGCGCTCGACAGCAGCGGCACGCCCGGCACCCGCGCCCGGCAGATGGCGATGCTGCGCCAGGCGCTGGTCGATGCGCGCACGGCCGTGAATTCAGACGGGGAGGAGAACAGCGGCGCGCGCAATCTGGTGAACGAAGCCTTCCAGCGCGTAATCCGCCGCGAGACGCCGCTGCTGCTGACCGCGCACCGCGCGCAGGACATCATGTCCGCCCTGCGCCTGGCGGAAGAATTCGACATCGAACTGGTGCTGGATGGCGCGGCAGAAGCGCATATGGTGCTGGACGAAGTGGTCGCCAGCGGCGTCACCGTGCTCGTCCACCCGACCATGGCCCGCCAGGCGGGAGAGCTGCAGAACGCCACCTTCGAACTCGCCCGCATCCTGATCGATGCCGGCGTGCCCGTGGCGCTGCAATCGGGCTACGAGGCCTATGTGCCCAAGACCCGCGTGGTGCTGTGGGAAGCCGGCTTCGCCGCCGCCAACGGCCTGACGCCCGAAGAAGCGCTGGGCACCATCACCATCGCCGCCGCCCGCGCCATCGGCGCAGAGGACCGCATCGGTTCGCTGGAAGTCGGCAAGGACGGCGACATCGCGATGTTCGACGGCGACCCGCTGGAATACACCACGCATGTGACGGGCGTGGTGATCGAAGGCGAAGTTGTGAGCGAGGTGGCGCGGTAAAAAAGCGCATTCGCAATCTTTGCTATTGCGAATGATTTGCAATCTCAGTACGTGCGCTTCCGGACTTGGAAGGAGCACACATGTACCGTTTTGCCGCCAGCCTTGCTGCAATGGCCGTCGCGACCCCCGCAATCGCGCAGGATTTTACGCCGCCGGACGATGAGGAAGCGCAAGGCGACGAGCGAATCGTCGTGTCCGCCACGCGCACGCAGCTGCCCGCCAGCGCGCTGCCGCTGACCATCGATGTCATCGATAGCGAAACGCTGGCGCAGCAGGTGCTGATTGCCGGATCGACCGTCGATGCGGTCTCGGCCCTGCTCCCGTCGTTTTCGCCCACGCGCGAGAAGCTGTCGGGGGCGGGTGAAAGCTTGCGCGGGCGTGCGCCGCTTTACGCGATCAATTCCATCCCGCAATCGACACCGGTGCGCGACGGTTCACGCGACGGCTACACGATCGATCCCTTCTTCATCGACCGGGTGGAGGTGATCTATGGCTCCAACGCCCTCCAGGGCATCGGCGGCACGGGCGGCGTAGTGAACCAGGTGACGGTCGGCGCGCCTGTAGAGGACGGCATATCCGGCCGTGCAATTGCGCAAGTCACTCTGCCGGACGGATTTGACGGCGAAGGGATCGGCGCGAAGATCGGCTCGCTCGCAAGTTATCGCGCAGGCAATTTCGACGCCAGTATCGGCGCAACCATGGAACGGCGTGGCGCCTTCTTCGACGGAGCCGGAAGGCGCATCGGCGTGGACGGTACGCAGGGCGAAACGCAAGACAGCGACAGCTGGTCCGTCTTCGGTCGAATCGGGTATGAACTGCCGAACGGCGCCCGCCTCGAAGTGGTCGCCAACCGCTTCGAACTGGAAGGCAATGCGAACTACGTGAACGTGCGCGGTGATCGTGATGCGGGCATCCCCGCCACCAGCGAACGCGGCGTAACCCCCGGAGAACCGGCGTCCAATACGGCGGAGCTTTTGTCGGCATCGCTGGTGGACGACGACATCGCAGGCGGCACCTTTGCCCTGAATGGCTTTTACAGCAGGACGAGCGACGTGTTTGGCGGCGGTACCTTCGGTGTGTTCCAGGATCCTGCCATCGATCCCACGGGAAACCTGTTCGACCAGTCGGCCAACCGGTCGCGCAAACTGGGTGGACGCGTCAGCTATGAACGCGCTGTGCCGGGGCTCGAAGACCTCGTGCTGACGGCAGGGTTCGATGCCCTGTTCGACCGGACCGAGCAAGTGCTGGTCCAGACGGATCGCACATGGGTCCCGCAAAGCGATTTCCGCAGTCTGGCCCCTTATATTCAGGGCAATCTCGCACTTGCCGACGGGTTGGTGCGACTGGCGGGCGGACTGCGCTATGAAAACGTGCAGCTATCTGTCGACGATTACGAGACGCTTGCCAGCTACGGCCCGGTACAGGTCGACGGCGGCTCGCCTTCATTCGAAGACGTTCTCTGGAATGGCGGCTTGATTGTGGAGCCCGTGACGGGCCTGCGCGCCTATGCAAGCTATGCCGAAGGTTTCACCATCGCCGATGTCGGCCGGATCCTGCGCGGCGTGACGCAGCCGGGTGTGGACGTCGACGATTTCCTTTCGCTGGAACCGGTCGTGTCCAACAATCGCGAGCTGGGCCTGGAATGGGATCGCGGCGCGCTGAGCGCGTCGGCCAGCTATTTCTGGTCGTCGAGCGATTTCGGATCGCTGCTGGTCCTGCGCGGCGATGTATTCGAGGTGGAACGCCAGCGTATCGAGATCGAGGGCTTTGAAGCAAGCGCGACCTGGCAGACGCCGATTACGGGCCTATCGCTAAGCGGGGGTTATGCAAACCTGTCCGGGCGGACCGACAGTGATGATGACGGGCAGGTAGATGTCGACTTGGATGGCGCAAATATTTCCCCCGACCGGATCAATCTGGCGGCAGATTACACGAACGGTCCATTCAGCGCCCGAGCGCAAATGCGCAGCTATCTCAGCCGCGCATTCGACGATGCTGGCGACGCAACCGATTTCGAAGGCTATACGCTGCTGGACGCCTTTGTCGCTTACGACACCACGCTGGGCGAGTTTGCACTTGCGGTGCAGAATCTGACCGATGAAACCTATCTGACCTATTACAGCGATACCGTGCGCGTGACGGACAATAATCGCTATTTCGCGGGCAGGGGTCGCACTTTCACGCTGAGTTGGCGCGGCGCGTTTTGATCCGCCTTCTTTCCCTTCTGCATCGCTGGACCGGCGCAATTACTGGACTGTTGCTGGCCGTGATCGGCCTGTCCGGCACTGCACTGGTGTGGGAGGGATACTGGATCGGCCTGCCGGGCGCGGGCGACCCTGTTATCGCAGATCCGGCCGCGCTGGGCCGGGTAGTAGAAACGGCGCGCGCTACCGGGCCTGACCTGTCCTATATCACGTTCGCCAGCGAAGAGATCGGTCTGCACCAGGCGATCTATCATGATGGCAGCGGCGCATATTTTTCGCAGGACGCCGTTTTGGTTGAGCGCTGGGAAAGCTTCTGGGAGCGGCCCGAGCTCTGGCTTTTCGACTTGCATCACTACCTGTTTCTCGGTGAGGCGGGAAAGACGATCACGGGCATTCTCGGCCTCTTGCTGCTCGCTTTTACGATAAGCGGGCTGATCCTGTGGTGGCGTACCCGCAAGACGTTTCGCCTTCGTCTTTTCCCAGCGCGCTGGACGGCCAGCGCGGTGGTGCGCCACCATCGCGATTTGGGAGCGGTAGCCTCGCCGCTGCTATTGCTGGTGGCCGTGACGGGGTCCGCCATGGTTTTTCCGGCAGTGACGGACGCGGTGTTATCTCCTCTGGCCAAGGATCGCTCGGCCATTGCTTTGCCCGCCAATAGTCCCGCGCCAACGGCGCAAACCGATTGGCCCGTTCTGATGACCCGCGCGCAATCGGCTTTTCCGCAAGCGTACCCTCGCAGGCTCATGATGCCGCGCGAAGCGGGCGCGCCTGTCGCGGTCCGCTTCCGACAGGATTTCGAATGGACGCCGAACGGGCGTAGCTATATTTACCTCGATCCATTCCGCGCCTTGGTGCTGGCGGTGGACGATCCTGCCGAAGGTAGCGCCGCGGACGCCGTCCGCGAAAAACTCTATCCGATTCATGCGGGGAAGGTAGGCGGGTTGGCGTGGCAGATGGCGCTGACATTTGCAGGCCTGGCTTTAGTGATGCTGGGCACGCTGGCGATGTGGAGCTTCTGGTTCGCGGGCTCCACCAAGCGAGCAGTAGGCAAGCTGCGACCACGAGACGCCCTGCGCGCATGAGAGCGGTTCGTTCACAAGCCACTTAGCGCCTGTCCTACAATGCTACCGCCGGGTCATGAGGCGGCGTGTCCAAAGCTTCCGCCCGCCGTTACCTTTTGCCTCGCACTGTCCGCTACGTGACTGTAATGTTTGCGGTATTCGCCTTTTCGCGAGGCGTTGCAGTTTTACCCCTTGGACAGTGCTCCAAGTGCTCCAGGTTAGCGGTCATTGGTCGCCCTACCGCTTCGCTACTTGAGGGCATTTGGAACGCCCTGCCGCGGCGTCACTTGCGAGCTGCAACCACCCCGAACAGGTCGTGCGCGTCGGCGTCTTCGACTTCGACCGGCACGATGTCGCCTGCTGCCAGCGTGACCGGCACGTTGCGCAGGAAGACCTGGCCGTCGATCTCGGGCGCGTCGGCCTGGCTGCGGCCGGTGGCGCCGATGTCGCCGTCTTCGTCCGGCTCGCCCACCTCGTCTATGATGACAGGCAGCGTGGTACCCACCTTGGCGGCGAGCTTGGCGGCGCTGATGCGTTCAGTCAAAGCCATGACGCGGGCGAAGCGTTCCTCCTTCACCTCCTCGGGCACGGGATCGGGCAGGGCGTTGGCGGCAGCACCTTCGACCGGCTCGAAGCGGAAAGCGCCCACGCGGTCGAGCTGGGCCTCCTCCAGCCATTCGAGCAGGTACGCGAAGTCCTCCTCTGTCTCGCCGGGGAACCCGACCACGAAGCTGGAGCGGATGGCGATCTCGGGGCAGATGGCGCGCCAGTCGGCAAGGCGTTTGAGCACCTTCGCCTCGTTGGCAGGACGGCGCATGGTCTTGAGCACGCGCGGGCTGGCGTGCTGAAAGGGGATGTCGAGATACGGGGTCAGCAGCCCTTCGGCCATCAGCGGGATGACCTGGTCGACATGCGGGTAGGGGTAGACGTAGTGCAGGCGCACCCATGGGGGCGTGCCACTACCGGTGTCGAGCTGGCCCAGCTCGCGGGCGAGGTCGGTCATGTGGGCGCGGGGTTCGCGGCCCTTCCACGGCTTGCTCTCATGCCGCGTATCGACGCCGTAGGCTGAGGTGTCCTGACTGATGACCAGCAGCTCGCGCGTACCGGCGGCGACCAGCTTCTCCGCCTCGCGCAGCACGGCATCGATGCGGCGGCTGGCCAGCTTGCCGCGAAGGTCGGGGATGATGCAGAAGGCGCAGGAGTGGTTACACCCCTCGCTAATCTTGAGATAGCTGTAATGGCGCGGCGTCAGCTTCACCATCTGGTCGGTCGGCTGCGGGACAAGGTCGATGAACGGGCCTTGCGATGGCGGGGCGGCTTCGTGCACCGCCTCGACCACGTCCTCATACTGGTGCGCGCCGGTGACTGCGAGAACCTTGGGGTAGCGTTCGCGGATCAGCTCCGCCTCGTCGCCCATGCAGCCCGTCACGATGACGCGGCCATTCTCGGCAATGGCTTCGCCGATTGCTTCGAGGCTCTCCTCCTTGGCGGAATCGAGGAAGCCGCAGGTGTTGACCAGCACGACATCGGCCCCGGCATAGTCGGGCGACATGGCATAGCCGTCGGCGCGAAGACGCGTGAGGATGCGTTCGGAATCCACCAGCGCCTTGGGACAGCCGAGGCTGACCATGCCTATGCGCTTCTGATCGGGTATCTGCGATGCCATGATGCGCGCGCCCTTACACCCGCGCGCCCGATTGCGCTAGGGCTCGCCTACAGCGCTGGCGCAGCAGGATGGCGGGGCGGTTCAGTCGCTTTCGGGCAGCGGTTCGCCGTCTTCATCGTCGGACGGCAGGATCTCGACCACGATATCGCCCGCTTGCAGGCACTCGGCCTCGAACTCCCAGAAGCCGCAGGCGGTGCCGTGGCGATAGATGCGAAGCCCGCGCCCGCCGCTGGAAAGCTGGGTGAGCGGCTTGCCGATCTCCTCTGGCAGAACCTCGCGCTCCACCAGCCGCACCCGGCCGGTGACCGAAGCGAGGTCGCCCAGATAGTCGGCGATATGGGCGCCCTGCGCGCTGCCGGCCAGCAGCAGGCCGGTAAAGCGCACCGGGTTGATGACATTGTCCGCGCCTGCCTGCCGGGCGATCAGCTCGTTATCGGCGGCGCGCACCACCACGCTGATCGGCACGGTGGGGGCGAGGTGGCGAACACTGAGGACGATGAGGATGGACGCATCGTCGCGCCCGGCCGATACCAGCACGGCCTGCGCCTCGTTGATATGCACGGCCTCCAGGTTCTCGTCGCGGGTTGCATCGGCCTCGATCACGTTGCAGCCCAGCGCCTCTGCCTGTTCAAGCCGTTCCTCGCTAGTGTCCATCACCACAATAGCGGCGGGATCGGTGCCGCGTTCGATAAGCTCGCCCACCGCTTCCGAGCCGGAGATGCCGAAGCCGAGCACGACCACGTGATCGGAGAGTTGTTCCTGTATGCGGGCCATGCGCCACTTCTCCCAGCTGCGCTTGATGATAAAATTGTAGGCTGTGCCCACGAAGATGAAGAACACGGCAAAACGGATCGGCGTCACGATGATGGCCTCCACGAGGCGGGCCTGGTCGCTGATCGGGGCGATGTCGCCAAAGCCGGTCGTGGTGATCGATATCATGGTGAAATAGATCACGTCGAGGAAGCTGACATGCCCGTCGAGATTGTCGACCAGCCCGTCGCGATCCCACCAGTGGATCATCACCACGACGAAAATGAGGAACAACGCCGCGCCGATGCGAATGAAGAAGTCGCCCCAGACGGGGATCTTGGTCGCGCGGCGCAGCGGCTTGAAGCGGCGCCTGCCCAGCTGCGCCGGTTTCTTCGTATGGCTTTTCGCCATCGTCTATCGCCCGCCCTCTTCCGGCGCCGTCAATCGGCAAACCTCTCTGCCAGAACGCCTATCGCGCCATGGTCCGTCAGATCAAGCTGTAGCGGGGTGACGGCGACGTAGCCATCCTCGATAGCTTCCAGATCGGTGCCGTGATCGAGCGTATGTTCGGCGTCCTGCAGGCCGAACCAGTAATAGGGCCGCCCGCGCGGATCCTCGGCTTCGACCAGAGAGCCGCGCGCGTAATCGTGAAAGCCCTGCCGTGCCACGCGAATGCCGCGCACGTTCTCGGCGGGCAGGGCAGGGAAGTTCACATTGATGACTCGGCGCTTGGCCATGGTCACATCGACCAGGGGTTTGACGACGCGCAGGCCCCATTCCTGCGCGGCGGAGAAGCTGGAGCCGTTTTCGCGGAACGCCTGGCTGAGCGCGATGGCCGGAATGCCAGCGAGCGCGGCTTCCATCGCGGCGGAGACGGTGCCCGAATAGGTGACGTCGTCGCCAAGGTTCTCACCTGCGTTCACGCCGGAAAGGACCAAGTCGGGCTTGCGGTCGGCGAACAGCTTTCGCAGCGCGAGGTTTACCGAATCCGTCGGCGTGCCGGTGACGGAAAAGCGCTTCTCGCCATGCTCGCGCAGACGCACCGGCAGGTGCAGCGTCAGCGAGTGGCCCGCGCCGGAATTCTCCTCGGCGGGCGCGCAGACCCAGACATCGTCGGACAATTGCCGCGCAATGGCTTCCAGCACGGCGAGGCCGGGTGCGTTTATGCCGTCATCGTTGGAAAGGAGGATTCTCACCCGCTGTGCCTAGCCGTTCGTCCTGAGCCTGTCGAAGGGCGAATGCAGCCACGCGCTATTTCATGCTTCGACAAGCTCAGCACGAACGGATCACTCCGCGATCCGCAGGCGCTCAAGGCCACCCATATACGGCTTCAAAACATCGGGCACCTTGACGCTGCCGTCCTCCTGCTGGTAGTTCTCCAGAACGGCGACCAGCGTGCGGCCCACGGCAAGGCCGGAGCCGTTGAGCGTGTGCACGAAGGCGGTCTTCTTATCGCCATCGGGCCTGTAGCGCGTATTCATCCGCCGCGCCTGGAAATCGCCGGTGTTGGAGCAGGAGCTGATTTCGCGATAGGCGCCCTGACCCGGCAGCCAGACTTCGAGATCGTACGTCTTGCGCGCGCCGAAGCCCATGTCGCCTGTGCACAGCAGCATCTTGCGATAGGGCAGGTCGAGCGCCTGCAATATGCCTTCGGCGCAGCCGGTCATGCGCTCATGCTCGGCATCGCTGTCTTCTGGGCGGCATATGCTGACAAGTTCGACCTTTTCGAACTGGTGCTGGCGAATGAAGCCGCGCGTGTCCTTGCCCGCCGCGCCCGCCTCGCTGCGGAAGCAGAGCGTGTGCGCGGTGAGGCGCATCGGCTCGGCAAGGTCGGGCAGGATGTCGCCTGCGACCGAGGCCGTTAGGGAGACTTCCGAGGTGGGGATGAGCCAGTGACGGCGAAATTTATTGTAGAAATCGATAGCGACTGAAGCCGACACTTCTTCCCACTGGAGATACTCTTTTGACACCATTCCGCCATTACCGTCCGAGATTTCGGTCAAACGTTCAAAAATGACGTCTGCAACATGGCGGGGCAAAATGTCGTTTGTTTGAAAACTATCTTCCGCAAACTTCGGCAGCTTGTCGGTGCCGTACATCGCTTCGTCATTCACCAGCACTGGTGGGTTGCATTCGGTGTAGCCGTTTTCCTCCACCTGCAGGTCCAGCATGAACTGCGCCAGCGCGCGGTGGAGGCGGGCCATGCCTCCACGCAGGAAGGTGAAGCGTGCGCCCGAAAGCTTGGCGCCGGTCTCGAAATCCATGCCGAGCGCCGGGCCGAGATCGGCATGCTCCTTGGGCGTGAAGGCGAAGTCGCGTTTCTCGCCCCAAACAGCGACCTCGACATTGTCCTCTTCGCCATCGCCATCGGGCACATCGTCGGCAGGCAGGTTGGGGATGACTTCCAGCGCAGCGGTCAGCTGCGCGCCCAGCGCGCGTTCCTGATCCTCCACCTGCGGCATCGTCTGCTTGATCTCGGCGACTTCGGCTTTCAGCGCTTTGGCCTTGTCCGTGTCGCCCTGGCCCATCGCCTGGCCGATAGCCTTGCTGGCCTCGTTGCGGCGGCTTTGCAGCTCTTGCAGGCGCGTGGCGAGGGCGCGGCGATCTTCGTCCAGCTTCAGGATTCCGGCTGACACAGGATCGAGCCCGCGACGGGCCAAGCCGGCGTCGAACCGTTCAGGATTTTCGCGAATGAAACGGATGTCGTGCATGGGCGCGGCCTATGCCTTGTGGCCGCGTGGATTGTCCAGCGGATTGGGTGCGCTGCGCAGCGCGCAGCACGGGTCCGGCCCAAACGCGCTAGGTTTTTCCTGTCCCATACGCACGGCAGAAGACCTCCACCGCGCCTTGCACCCGTTCGCGGTCGCGCTTCACGTCTTGCGGCATGCCGAAGCGCCGCTCCAGATCGCCCATACCCTTGCACATGGCGGCAAACTGTTCCGCCGCAAGATCGGTATCCTCGATATCGACCTGTCCTGCATCCTTCATGGCTTTCAGCAGGGCGCTGAACGACTTTTTAATGCGCAGTGGCCCGGCGGCGAGGAAACTCGTGCCGATCGAAGGATCGCGCTCTGTCTCGGCAGCAATCCGCCTATCGAACTGCACCATTTCTGGACGAGAGAGGAACGCGGACATGGCCTCGCCTATGGCTAACAGCCGTTCGCGCACACTGCCGCCTTCCAACCCAGCAATACTAAAATGCCCGCGCATCCGCTCGACTTCCGCTTCCACGGACGCGCTGAAAAGGCCCGGCTTACCGCCGAAATGGTTGTAGACCGTTACCTTGGAAACGCCCGCATCGGCGGCAATCTGTTCGATAGATGTCGCAGCATAACCACGGTCGAAGAAGCTGCGCGTCGCCGCGCGCAGGATGTCCGCGCGCTTGCCCAGGTCGGCTGGACGGCCTTTGGCGACGCCAGTCTTCGCAGCATGGTCTTCGATGGGTATTGACAAAGTGAACGACCCCGTTCAATTAAACGCTATCGTTCAATAATGGCGCGTTCGAGTCGATATATCAAGCGCCGTGCTGCCCGAAAGGTTCCTGTTCACGATGCAATGGATCGCCATCCGCATGCTGACCGGCGACAAGCAGAAGTTTTACGGGCTGCTGTTCGGCATCGCCTTTTCCACTCTGCTGATCACCCAGCAGCTGACCATTTTCGTCAACCTGATCGAGCGCGGCGGTAGCGGCGTGTTCAACGTGCCCACCGCCGATGTGTGGGTCATGGACGAAGTCAGCCGAACTACCGACGTCAATTATCCCATGCCCAGCACCTCGCTCGATGCCGTGCGCGGTGTGCCCGGTGTCGAATGGGCGGTGCCGCATTTGCGCGCCGGCGCCAGCGTGCGCACCCGCGATGGCGATCTGGAGGGCGTGAGCGTTATCGGCGTGGATGATGCGACATTGATCGGCCTGCCTGCCAATATGGCGCAAAACAGCGCTGACGTTCTCTCCATGCCCGATAGCGTCATCATCGACGATGTCGGCGCGTTGCGAATGTTCGAAAACGGCCAGAGCCCGATTGGCGAACGGCTGGAGCTGAACGACCAGCGCGCCGTCATCCGCGGGGTCGCCGATGCCATTCCCAGCTTCACCAGCCAGGTGACGCTCTACACGAAATACTCGCGCGCCCTGAATTACGTGCCGGGCACGCGCAACCGGATGAGCTTCGTCCTCGTCGGCGCTGCCGATGGCGTGACGCCCGAGCAGCTCACCACCCGTATCGAAGAGCAGACCGGCCTTCGCGCTCGCACGCGAGACGAATTTGCGCAGGACGGCGTCGATTTCATCATCGAGAATACGGGCATACCGCTCAATTTCGGCATCACTGTTGCTCTCGGCTTCATCGTCGGCGTCGCGATCGTCGGCCTGACATTCAGCCTGTTTATTCGCGACAATATCAAGCAGTTCGGTGCGCTGAAGGCCATCGGCGTGACCAACGCAAAAATCCGCAAGATGGTGGCTGCGCAAGCCGGGCTGGTGGGCCTGATCGGATATGGCCTCGGCGTGCTGGGCACCGTGGCCTTCATCCAGGGCTTCAGTTCTAACCCGACATTCAAAGGCTTCTACATTCCTTGGCAGGTGCCGCTCATCAGCCTTGCCGCTGTGGTCGTGATCCTGGCGCTGACGGGCTGGCTGGCCCTGCGCAATGTGCTGAAAACCGAACCCGCGGCGGTGTTCCGGTGAGCCCGACCCCAGATAATAACGCCGCCATCTCGGTGCGAGGCATCACGCGCGATTTCGAGGCGGGCCAGCAGACCATCACGGTGCTGCACGGCATCGATACCGATATCCGCGCGGGCGAGCTGACCTACGTCGTCGGCGAAAGCGGCTCGGGCAAGACAACGCTGATCTCTATCATGTGCGGTATTCTGTGGCCGACAGAGGGTGAGGTGCAGGTGTTCGGTACCGACATCTACAGCCTGTCGGATACCGACCTCGTCGAATTCCGCCTCAACAATATCGGCTTTATCTTCCAGCAATATAACCTCATCCCCAGCATCGATGCGGCCAGCAATGCGTCCGTGCCGCTGATTGCACAGGGCATGGACCGCGACGAAGCGCGCGAGCGTGCCGTGGCGATCATGGACAAGCTCAACATTCGCGATCAGGCGGGCAAACTGCCGAGCCAGCTTTCGGGCGGGCAGCAGCAGCGTGTCGCCATTGCCCGCGCGCTGGTGCACGAACCGCGCCTGGTCGTCTGCGACGAGCCCACGGCCGCGCTGGATGCAAGCTCGGGTCGCCGCGTGATGGACCTGCTGCGCGAAGTCGCCGTGGCAGAGGACCGCGCCTGCATCATCGTTACCCATGACAACCGCGTTTTCGATCTCGCCGATCGCATCCTCGTGCTGGAGGACGGCAAGATCACCCATGACGGCAAAGAAATGCCGGAGGATCACTAATGTCCATTTTACCCGACAATTTCAGCTTTTCCCGGCAGGGCCTGCCCATCCTCGCGGTGATCGGCCTGATCTTCGCCGTCGTTTACGTAGTATTCGGCCTGCCCGACCGCGAAATGCAGGAGCCGGACCGCGACCCTCCGCGCGCCACCGGCGAGCTTGCCGATAGCGCACGCGTGGCAGGGGCGGGCGTCGTCGAGCCCTCCAGCGAGGTCATCGATATCGGCACCGCGCTGTCCGGGCTTGTCACCGATCTGCAGGTGCAGCCCGGCGACTATGTCGAGGCAGGGCAGCCGCTGTTCACCGTCGATACCCGCGCCATCCGCAGCCGTATCCAGGAGACGGGTGCCTCCATCGGAGAGGCGCGCGCTGCCATCACAGAGGCCCGCGCAGCGATTGCAGAAGCTCGCGCTGCGGAAGACGCTGCGGCACGGCAATTGGCGCTGTTCCGCTCCATTGAAGATCCCGCAGCGGTCAGCCAGTCCGAAGTAATCCGGGCCGAGGGCGAAGCCAATGCGGCTCGCGAGCGCCGGGAACTTGCGCAGGCGCGCCTCACCGCAGCGCAGGCACGGCTCCGCAGCGCGCAGGCGCAGGCAGGCACGGCGCAGACCGAGCTGGGCCGCGCCACGGTGCGCGCACCGATGGCGGGTGAAATCCTGGCGGTGAACATCCGCCCCGGCGAGTATCTCTCGACCGCAGGCGGCGGCAATTCCGAAGCCTTTATTCAGATGGGTCAAACCCGCCCGCTGCATATCCGCATCGATGTGGATGAGGAGCAGGCGCCGCGCGTTGCGCTGGGCGAAGCCGCATTTGTATCGCCGCGTGGCGCATCCGGTGAACAGGTGGAAGCGCGCTTCGTGCGGGTGGAACCGCAGGTGGTGCCGAAACGGTCGCTCACCAATACCGCCTCCGAGCGTGTGGATGTGCGCGTATTGCAGATCATTTACGAACTGCCCGAAACCGATGGCCTGTTCCGCGTGGGCCAGCAGGTTGACGCCTTCATCCCGGCCCGCAGCGCCGAGGCGAGCGAATGATGCGCCGCACATGGCCCTTGCTAGCGGCAGCGGCCCTCAGCGCCTGCGTAGCCGGCCCGCCGCCCGAGATCGCGACGCCGGTGCCCGACCTGCCGGAAGGCTTCGCCTATGCACCGGAAGCGTCGGTCTCTGCCGCGCTCGACAGCCTGCTGCCGACCAGCGACCCGGCCTTTACGGACCTCGCCGCGCTCGCGCTCGCCGATGCGCCGACGCTGGCGCAGGCTGCTGCCCGCATCGACGCGGCGCGCGCCGGGGCGGACCGGGCCGGTGCCCAGCGCCTGCCGGAAATCGGCGCGAACGCCAATGTCACCGCCTCGCGGATCAACACCGCGCAGTTTGGCGGCGCGCTGCCGCCCGGCGTCTCCATCGATCCCAACCAGGTGCAATATGGCGCAAACCTGACATTCGCTTTCGATCCGGACCTGTTCGGGCGGCTGCGCGCGCAGGAGCGGGCAGCTGTCGCCCGGCTCGATGCGGCGACCTTCGATGCGGTGGCGGTGCGCAATGCATTGCTGGCCGAAATCGCATCCTCGGTCATCGACTGGCGCACGCTGGAAGCGCGGGAGGCTGCGCTGCGTGAAGATCTGGCGGCGGCCGAAGCGCTCGCGCGCCTTGCCGGTGTCCGCGAACGGGCCGGGATCGCGCCAGGCTTCGACCGCGTGCGCGCCGAAAGTGCAGCCGAAGCAAGCCTCAGCCGCATCGCCGCGCTGGCGAGCGAGCGGGCTCGTCTGAGCGGCCGACTAGTGACCTTGACCGGCCTCTCCGCCCAGCGCGTGCTGGCCTTGCTTGAGCAGCCCGCGCCGCTCTATGCCGAACCTGCCGCGCCAGCTTCGCTGCCCAGCGATCTGCTCGCCAACCGACCCGATGTCCTAGCCGCTTCGGCAGTCTTGGCGGCAGAGGATGCTGAACTGGCTGCAGCCGCCGCACGCCGCTTCCCGCAATTCACGCTATCGGCTGCCCTTGGCCTGCTGGCTTTCGACCTTGGCGATTTGTTCGACGATGATGCCGTTGTTGGCTCGGTCGGAGGCAGTCTGCTGGCACCCCTGCTCGATTTCGGACGCATCGAGGCCGAGATCGACGGAGCCGCCGCAGAAAAGCGCCTCGCCTTTGCGCAGTATCGCGGCGCTGTTTTCACCGCGCTCGGCGATGCGGAAACGGCTTATGGCCTGGTGGCCGCAGCCGACGCAGAATTGGCCGCTGCCGAGCGAGAACGGGCCGCTGCCGACCGTGCCGCGAGCATCGCCAACACCCGCTTCGAAGCGGGCTTGAGCAATTTCCTCACCGTGCTGGAAGCCCGCCGTGCCGCCGATGCCAGCGGAGAGCGCGTCGCCGCGGCCCAGGGCCGCGCCATGCGCGCCCGCGTTCTGCTATGGCGTGCGCTGGGCGGAACGCCGGCGGAAGCGACCCCGCAGGACTAGCCATCGGTGCCTGCTATCGCGGAGTCAGACCGATCGCAGGTTCGGGCAGCGCGTAAAGATAGGCAGGATCGAACTGCGCGAACCGCTCCAGCGCGGGCCAGTCGCCGCAATAAACATCGCCGCGCCGCACTTCGCAAAAGCCCTCTTTCTTGAGCTTTCCGACTGCGCGATTGGCGTGGATGGCGCTGACACCGATCATGTCCGCAAAATCGTATTGTGTGAACGGCGTGCGCAAGACGCGGGGCGGCTGCTCGCTGACCTGGCCAAGCCTGTGGCGCAGCTCGCAAATCACATGGGCAAGCCGCTGTCCGGCGCCCGATTGCTGAAGCATCTGGATCCATTTCTGCTGGACCGCCATCTCGAAATACCCGGCCGCCCGTATTGCGTTTGCGATCGCGCCATTGTCGCGCATGGTCTGATGCAAAGCGTCCGGCTCGAAGAGTCCGATTGTCACAGGACCGGCCGTCGTCAGCCGCGCGCCCTCAT
Organism: Aurantiacibacter gangjinensis; assembly: GCF_001886695.1. GTDB lineage: Bacteria > Pseudomonadota > Alphaproteobacteria > Sphingomonadales > Sphingomonadaceae > Alteraurantiacibacter > Alteraurantiacibacter gangjinensis. Next base: position 160,211 of record NZ_CP018098.1, read on the forward strand.
CGCCCAACGCAAGTTCGCGCAGGTTGAGGAAATCGCCCGGCGGGTGGATACCGAGGATCGATCTATTGTCGTCGCGTATCGCCGTTCGCAGGACCAACCCGCTGGCCAGATATATGCCCGCATCCGCAGGCAGCTCCGTCCCCAGATCGATAAGGCGCCCGGTGAAGGAGCGCTTCTCCGTAATCAGCTGCTCGATGCGGTCGAGATCGCCCGTCGCCATCGTCCGGCGCAGCCTGCCCGCCAGAAAAGCGCAGGTGGTCGGGATGTCGGATTGGGAAGCGTGTCGAAGGTCTGCATCCATCGTGCGAAACGCATAGCTTGCTCGGTTCGCCGTCGTCTATTGACCGATGTTAGGGTAGCGAAAAAGTTCAATCGGGACTGGCCGAAAACGCACTTTCCACGGCTTCGCGCACTGCGCGTAACGGGTGGCGACACGTTATTCCCGATCGCTGCAAGGAGCCATCCGGATCGTAACCAGCCGCCAGCAATCTTTCGCGCAAGCCCCGATCGCCGATGGCATGGTCGGCGTAATCGGCATTCCCGTCATGGATTGGCTCAGCAAGCTCCACACAGTCCAGGCCGAGGAAGGCGTAAAGGGCCTTCGCCACCTGCTGCGGGTGTTCGACCAGCTCTTCATAATGCACGACCATGGCCGCGTGCAGATAGCGTAAATCGTCATCCGCCAGAGCATAAGCATCGAGCGCATAGCGGATCAGCGCTTCAGTGCTTTGCTGCGACCATTTTGCCATGGCAGCCGCGAGCTTCAGCGGGTTGCGCTTTACCACGATGAATTGCGCCGTCGGAAATAGGTTTTGGTACAGCCGCATCCGCGTGAGATTGACCGGCGATTTCTCGACACGCCATGGCTTGGCAGAGTCGAACCAATTGGACCAGTCGTGCTCGATCCGCTGCTGCGTTTCGAGGGTGTCGAACGCGCATCCTTCTACCAGATGCTGGACCGGGTCGGTCGCAAACTCACCCGGAATGCCATGCAGCGCGGTGTGCGGGATGCCGCCTTGCAGATAGCATCCTTCGTTTTCCGGAACAGGCGCGTTCTCGATGGATGCGATCTGCGGATGATTGCCGAGGATGCGGGCCACGAGGCTGGTGCCGCTCCGATGCAGGCCGGCAACGAAGACATAGCGGTGAGGCAGCGCCATTCTACTAACCGAGTCGGTCCCGCATCAATTCGCTGCTATCACCGTAGAGGTATTGCGGATGGAATTTTGCGTAGGCTTCCAGTCGCTTGCGATCGGGGATGTTGACGCGGCCTCGAACGACATCTGCGAGGTCTAGCTCGCGCAGCTTCTTGATGGCGCGGTTCGCGTGGATCACCGTGATCCCGCACGTGTCGGCGATGTCACGCTGGCGTAGCGGTGTATCGAACCCGCCGCTATCGCCCAGCCCGACCATGTCCAGTCGGCGCGAGATTTCGGCAAGGATATGCGCAATGCGCGGTGCTGCGCGCAATTTGCCGAGCTTAACGATCCACTCGCGGTGCATGGCGGCGTCCAGCAGGGTGCCGAACCAGAAAAGGCGCGCAAGATCGGGATCGGTCGCCATGATGTCGCGGATCTTGTCGTGCGGCGCGAGCCCGATCGTCGCCGTGCCTACGGCCTGAATGTTATGATCGAGCCGCTTGAGGGCAAAGCAATGCATGTCGACGAAATCGCCCGGCACGTGAAAACTGACGGCGTGCCGCTCGCCCTCCTCCTCGATGGTGCGCAGCATGAAGCCTTCGATAAGGATGGTCGAGACATCGCAGGTCTCCCCAGCATGGATGATCGTCTCGTCATTGGCGAGCGTCCGCGTTTCGGCGATCAGCTCTTCGATCCGCTGCTTTTGCCCTACATCGAGAGCGGATCGGAGGCGGCCAGCAAGGAAACGGCCCGTTTTAGGGTAGTCTTGTATTTCGACATCATTCATCGGAGCGCCTCCTGCCCAACCAAAGCAACGCACGCTGACAAGTTCCGCCTGCATGCGAACCATTGTTAGGTTGGGGGCGGGAGCGGCTGGCGGGGCCGTTGTCGGTTTATGCCAACACAACCGAATGCGGAAAGTCTGTCCATCGCCGTCGTGGCGCATATTCGCCATGCCATTGCAGAGCCTTTTCAGGGCGGCATGGAATCGCATGCCAGCATGCTCTGCAAAGGGCTTCGGCGCCGGGGGCATTCGGTCACGCTGTTCGCGGCTGGCGGGTCGGATGATCCGTGCCTGGTGCCGCTGTGCGATCGCCCTTATCAGGATATCCTTCCGTGGGATCTTTATCGCGGCAGCTTCGAACTGGCCGAGTACCAGCGACACGCGTTCAGCTGCGCGCGTTCCGAAATCCGGGCGGGCGGTTTCGATGTCGTTCACAATAATAGCCTTTATCCGGACCTCATCGGCTGGCTGCGCGAGGATGGTGTGCCCTGTGTGACATCGCATCACGTGCCGCCCTTCGCCGCAATCCGCGATGCGACCGTAAAGGCCAGCGATGCACAGCATGCGCAGTTCACCGTGACGTCGCAGGACCAGAAGCGCATCTGGAGCGAGGCGGGCGTTCCATCCATGCAGGTCGTTCACAACGGCATAGATATCGATTTCTGGCGGCCGGGCGACCAGTCGGGCGAACATCTGTGCTGGGCGGGACGCATCAACCCGAACAAGGGCGTTGAGGATGCGATCCTCGCGGCGCGGATGGCGAATGTCCCGCTGCGGCTTTTCGGCCCCGTCGATGATGCGCCTTACTTCGTCGACCGCATCGAACCGCTCCTAAATGCAGAAATCCAGTTTTTCGGCGCCGTCTCGCGCGAGCGGCTGCGTGATGAGATGGCAAGTGCCTCAGCCGTCCTTGTCACGCCCAAGTGGGATGAGCCGTTCGGATTGGTCGCAGCCGAAGCCATGGCCTGCGGCACACCGGTACTCGCCTATGACCGCGGTGCGCTGCGCGAAGTGGTGGGGCCGGGCGGCATCGTCGTTCCGGACGATCATTCGTCCTTGGCACGCGCCATCGCCACGCGCGCGTCCGTGGACCGCGATTTGTGCCGCATGCGGGCCGTGACACATTTCTCCGTGGAAGCGATGCTATCCGGTTACGAAGAACTCTATGCGACAGCCATGGTCGGCCGCGGGCTGACTGTCGCACCTTCGGCCGCTGCCTTTGCCGACGCTTCGAGTTGCTCCAGCACGACGGTGCTGCTGGCGTAAGGTTCGTCTTCCTGCTGGCGGGTCAGGGCTAGGTCATGCTCGTCCGGCTCGCGCAGCTTGACGAAGGTGCCGTCCTCCTGCCGCTCCACCAGCCCCATCAGCACGAAGGCGCGCACCCAGTGCTGCATTGTATGATGACCCCATTTCTCGCGGAAGATCATGCTGTTTTCGAGCACGGAATTGATGTGATGCACAGGCGGCATGTGATGCGGATGATATTGGTGATAGGCTTTCGCACCGCGAACCCACCATATGTCCACGCCGTGCTCATCGATGGTGCGCCCGAAATCGGTGTCTTCGCCGCCATAGCCCACAAAGCGCGGGTCGAACCCGCCGATCTCTCCAAATAGCGAAGCCTTGAGAGCGAAGTTCAAGGACCAGAAACAGCGATAGTCGCGGCAACGGCCTATGGCATCCTGCGGCGGGCCGTTGCGGTCGCGATGTTTGACTGCGATGCGGTCGAACGCCGCATAGTCTATGCCATCACAGGTCGCGCCCTTCGGCAGATAGCCGACTTCGCCCATCAGCAGTCCATCTGCCATCTCGGCTGCGGCAACGTAGTCGCCGACCAATGCCGGCGCGGGGATACAATCGACATCGAGGAAAACGAGGAACTCGCCGCTCGCGGCGCTGGCCGCCAGATTTCGTGCCTTCGCAAGTGGTATCGCATTCGCGCCCATCACGATCTGGCGGATCGGGAAGGAGGCGGACGGCAGCTGATAGCGCGTGTCCTGCATGACCGCGATGACAAGCTCGCCCGGAGGACGCTCGCTCTGCTTCAGACCGTTTACAAGATTGGTGAGATGCTCTTCGCGGCCGAATGCCAGGGTGCAGACCGAAACCTTCATGCCACTACCTCCAGCGGGGGGCGAATGTCGGCGCTTTCCTGCCAAAGCGTGGCGACGAGCCGGTCGATCCAGTCTGCGGTCGCCTGTGCGGCATTGCTTTCGACGATGCTGGCCTGCTGCTCGGGAGAAAGCGCCTCGCAGGCTGCCCACGCGCGTTCCCATCCAGCTTTGTCGGATGGCCAGTCGCCAAGCACGGCGGCGAGCCCTTCGCGCTCCAGCGCTTCGGCCTTGCGCACCTGTTCATCGAAATAGCGCCATTCCGGAACGACCAGCCATGGGCGACCGATGGAGCAGACCATTTGTACGGTCGTGTTGCCGCAGGAAGAGACCACCCGATCAGCCGCCGCGATCCAGTCCTGCGGATTGTCGACCCAGCCACGATGTTCGAGATTGCCCGGCGCAGTTTCATGCCATTCGCTGCGTACCTTGCCGATGGTGATCCAGCGCGTATCCGGTTCCGCCCGCGCGCCCAGGGTCAGCGGCGTATTGGGGGTACCTTCTCCGCCGCCGCCGGCGATGACTAGCACGATGCCTTCATCGGGTTCGAGCCCAAGGCGCTGGCGGGCGAGATCGCGGCTCGTATACTCGCCGATCGCACCGCCAATGCCGGGTGCGTAATGGGTCTTGGCCCGCATCCAGGCTGGCCGATCGTCCTGCTCCAGTGCCTCGTGATACGGTGCGATGAGACCGACCGCACCTTGGTAGGCGGCCATGTGCCCGGCATCGTTGCGATTGCCATGCTGCAACACGCAAACATGTGGAACCGAGGCGATCCGTGCCAGCTGTGCGAGCTCGGCGGACACATCGGTGATGAAGAGCGCGGGGCCATTCTTGTTGAACCAATCCGTAATTGTGCCTACAGCCTGCGTGATGCCATGCCATCCCAGCGGTGCGCAGTGGACGGTGTCCGGCATCGGAACATTCGCAAGGGCGGGCACTTCGTCTCCGATCGGCTCGAAAAGCGAGGGGACACGCTTCAGTGCGATCCGCTCGTCAAGCTCGGGGAAAATGTCGTCGCGCGCGCAAAACAAGGTCACGGGGCGTTGGCCGATCAAAGCGTTGGCAATCGCCGCGGATCGCTCCGCATGGCCGCGGCCTTGGTGATGGACGAAATAGCCAACAGGTTTGCGATAGGTCACGCGGCGACGCCTTCCAGTTCCGGCGAGTTGGTCAGGCCGCGATAATGTTCCAGCCCCTCGACCACGCCGACACCGTGCGACGCTTCGCTCACATAGATATGGGCGGCATCGGCAAGGCTCGCGACTTCGGGCGCATGATTGGCGACGAGGATCGCCTGCGCACAGGCGGTGAGCAGGTCGGCATCGTTGCCGCTGTCCCCTGCGGCCAGCAGATCGCCGATCGACAGGCCGAACAGCTCTGCCACACGGTCCATGGCTGCGCCCTTGCCGGCGTATGGCGGCAGGATATCCAGCAATTCGCCATGGCTGAAAATGATGCGCGCATCAATCCCGGCAGCGATCAGGCGTCGCTTGATCTCGGGCAAAAGCGCTGCATCCTTGAGGAAATAGCTGCGCTTGAACTCGCGCTGTTCGTATCGCGCTTGCGAAGAACATGCGGACACGCATGCCAGCGCCCGCTCTACCTCGTCCGGATACCAGTCCACTGAAATGCGCGCGGAATATTCGCTATCGCGCAGCAAGCGGCCATGCTTCTCGACGTAGATTTCCGTGCCAACGGAAGTGATCCATGCTGCCGGGGCGGGCAGGCCCCATTCGCGCACCAGCCGCCGCGCTTCGATAATGCTGCGTCCGGTCGCGACCGTCAGTGCCACATCGTGATGCGTGGCGAAGTATTGTGCAACCGAGCGTGCGCCGATCCTGCATCCCGTCAGCGTGTTGTCGATGTCGCTCACAAGCATCTTGCGAACCCGGTCAGGAGCCGCCTGCCTTTTCGGCAGGGACTGAGCGAGCTGCACCAGCTTTTGTGCGTAAGCATCCCACGACATGGCGCCGATATTGTCGAGCGCCGCCGCGCTCTTTTCGCGCCAAAGCACGGGATTTAAAACGAGCTGCGCAATGGCAGCACCGATAGCCGTTTCGTCGGTCGGATTGACCAGCAGGCCGTGCTGCAATTGTTCGATAATATCGACCGGTCCGCCCACCTCGGTGGCGACAACCGGCAGTCCATGCTTGGCCGCCTCCAGCAGCGTCAGGCCAAACGGTTCGCACAGGGCTGGATTGACGAAAACGCCGCCCGATCTTGCAGCAAGCGCATAAAGCGCATTCACCTGCGCATGGTCATGCGTTTTCGGATAGGCGACCCGGCCGTGGAGGTTGTGGCGGTCGATGCGCTGGATCAGTTGTTGCAGGACATCGTTCTGCTCTTCCTCTCCCGCCGTCAGATCGCGGCGTTGCCCGGCCAGGATGACAAGATTGCATTGTTCGCGCAGGTCCGCATGTATCGCATAGGCCTCGACCAGTGCGGCAAGGTTCTTTTTGCGAACCGGACGGGCGACCGCGAGGATGATCGGCTTGGACGGATCCCGGAGAAAGGGTGCGAGCAAGCCTTGTGCCGAGGCTTTGTCGGCGGATGACGGCAGGCTGCCGTCTATGCCGGGTGTGATGCGGGTAATGCGATCTACCCGCGCGCTGGGATATTTCATCAGCTGCCGCTCGCACTCGTCTCGCGAGGATGCGACGACCTGCGCGGCCTGGCCGATGGCGCGGTCTTCTTCGGCGATCCGGGCCTCCAGCTGGGCTGGCAGCCTTTCGATGCAATTTGCCTTGTCCATTCCCAGCGAGTGGGCGGTGTAGATGAAAGGTATGCCGAATTCGCGCTTCACATGCGCGGCGACATCCGCTGCATCGGCAAAATGCGCATGGATCAGATCGGGCAGGCGTTCCCGTCTCCGGAGGTCTTCTAGCAGAGCCTGGATGAAGGCAGGCCGGTCTTTGAGCAGCGCTTCCTTGGCGAGGTAAGCGCGATTGCCGGTATCGAGCCGGCGTATTGCGAGCTTTTCGCTCACCTGCTCGTATTCCTCGCTGTGGACCGCGCCGAGCAGGGCATCGTCGAAGCGCCGCGTCAGGATCTCGCAGAAATCGACATCGTCGCGGCGGGACAACGCTTCCATCTCGCCAAGAATGTAGGTGATGTGGCCGCCAGTATCCTCGGTAATGCCATAGCGGACCGGCTCGGTTCGCAGGCAGCCACCCAGGGCGATCGACATGATATGCATTGGCGGTTCCTCGGCGTGTGTACCGAGATAAAAGCGCGGCAAGCGGCAGGGCGGACCAAAGCCAACCTATGTTGGCGTTGTCGGGCGCTGACAGGCTGCGATGCCGGGCCGGTGGGAACGTGGACGATCAGATTGGGAGGCCAGTGATGGAACGGTTGCATCAGAGCGTGCCAGATGGACAGATGTGGAGCATGTCATGGGTCGCCTATTTCGTGCCTCTGCTGAAATACGGGATCGCCATCGCCATACTGAACGCGATTTCATTCGTTCCGTGGTGGGTGACCGCATTGTTAGCGGCAAGGCTCGTCTACAAGCTGCTCGATCTCGCGTTCACTGTTATCGCTCTCGACAGTCAAGGTGTGTGGCTGCATCGCGGGTTCCTGCCATGGTCGAAAGGTATGATCGGTGTTAAGTGGCGTGACATCGACTAGGCCGAATGTTCGCTGGGTCTGTTCTCGTGGCTCGCCCGTTCGGCGAGCGTGCAGGTGAGGCATCGATACACGCAAGGGTCCGAACTGCTCATTGAGCATGTAGCCGACGGCAGAGGACTTATGACTGCCATCAATGGTAACCACGAGAAGATGGTCGCACGTGGCGCGCTCACCTGATGTCCGGCATCTGATGGCAACGACAGGGAGTTCGATGATGCAATCGCCGACGACACGCATACCGCAATACATGTTGGGCTCGGCAGCAGCGCTGTCGCTATCCTTATCTGGCTGCACCACGAATCCTGGTCCGAACTACGAGCAGCCCGGCTTCTTCTACGAAGTGGACGAGGCCGGCGAAACCGTGGCCGAGCCACCGGAATTGCCAGCGGCCGTCATGGATGCAATCCGAGCGACTCTGAATGGCGAAACGGTAATGGTCGCGGGTGTCCGGATCGAGGGAAGCGATCTCTACGTGGTCTATGTGCGAAATCGCGGGTTCTGCGGTAGCGGGGGATGTCGCGCGCAGATATGGCGACATGACAGGCAGGTCACCGAACGACTGGAGCCGCTACCAGTAGGACGGTTGCCCATTGTTCGGCTTCAGAACGGTGATGACGGCAACGTCCGGCTCGGCGTGACAGTCAGCGACGCTACGACCGATCCCTATCTGTTGGGCGTCGAACTTAACGCGGAAGGTTGGGATCCAGACGGCTGGAGTGCAGACCTTGCGACCCATATTGGAACGCCGATCCTGAGCAGACCTATGCTCCAGCCGATCGAAAATGCCGGGCAATAGTCTGCAAATGCTCCGGCGCTAACGAAGCGATACAAGCTGACTCGCTACTGCATACGAACCGCTTCCGCTCGGGCGGACGCTGGCGCCGCGGCTGCGGTTGGTTTCATCAAGACGGGCCGAACCATTCGTTGATCCAAGACAGACCTGTCCACCCTACGGCCAGATAGCCTCCTGCAACGAGCAGACCCACGAATGAAACTTCCAGCCAGAACCAGATCGATGGTTCTGGCTCGGACGGGTCGTCCCAATCACGCAAGGCTTATCGACCACGGACAATCGGGTTCTGGAAGAACGGATCTGACACCCTTCAACGGCATTCGTGGTCACCCCAGTAGCGATCCCAGCGTGCTGCGAAACCGAATCGGACCATTGCACAGGACAGATCGCCGAACCGCGGCGAGACGCACCATCCACCCGTCCTCTTACCTCCGGCCGGGCCGGTAGATCTGCACCGCAGGGTCGGGCCCTCGACAAGGACGTGGACATTTGGGCTCGTGCCGAATGGCCGGCCGACGAGGCTTACCAGCGCATCACGGGCCTAGATGGCATCGGCATCCGGACAGGGATGACTTGGCGAGGAAGTACCATCCATTTCACGCGCGGCGATACCAGACAGCCGCATCCGTGGTCCTTCCGCGCACCATATCGGACCGTCGCCGTCCCACACGGCAGTCGGCGTGCACTAAAAAAGTCTCGCCGGTCGGAATGACACTGAGAGCGAAGAGAAGCGCGAGCAATATTCCGCCTTCTAGCCCGGTTTCGCGAGAAGAGAAACCGGTTCAGACCTTCGCCGCTCAGCCAACAATCAACAGACCAATAACTTGCCCGAAGAAGCCGGACTGCGCGCAATAAGTGGACAGCATTGCGGTCCGCCATTTGGGCCTGGACAGTGCGCCCGCTTCCTTGCTGATTGGAACGAGTCCGAAAGCGGTCGACCGGTCTCGCCGGTCGACCGCAGTCTTGATCAGATTTCGGTCCTCTCAGCTAGCAGCAAAGCATCCTCGACATCGACACCGAGGTAACGCACCGTGTTCTCGATCTTCGTATGGCCAAGCAGGATCTGAATCGCTCGGATGTTCCCGGTAGCGCGGTAGATCATTGCGGCCTTCGTCCGGCGCAATGAATGCGTCCCATATTCTGCTCTCCGCAGCCCGATCGCCGTGACCCACTCATCGACCAGGCGGGCATACTGTCGCGTGCTCATATGGTCTGCTGGATCGACACGGCTCGGAAACAGGTAGTCGGCCATTGAGCCGCCTCTGCGTTCCAACCACGCTAGCAGTATAGCTCGCACATCAGCGGTAATCTCGAACTGCACGGGCTTGTGGGTCTTTTGCTGGATGACGGTTGCTCGATTGCGGATGTCGACACCCGCAACCACGTCTCCGATCTTGATCTTCACCAAATCGCAGCCCCGCAGTTTGCTGTCGATCGCGAGATCGAAAAGGGCCTTGTCCCTCAATCGCCCTTCGCGATCGAGATGAAAGCGGATCGCCCAAATCTGCTTCTGCGTGAGCGGACGCTTAGTTCCGACATTCTTACCAGCGTTCCAGGCCGAGCGATGTCCCGTAGTTAAATCAAACCGTGAGTATCCCATCGATTTTCTCCTCGCCCATGATTGGCCGAGAAGGTAACGCTCGATATAATGGTGCTTGTGGGCCGGTAGCCGAATGTCAGCTTGGTCCACCTAGCTCGCCGAAAGCGGACCGTCCGCAATCGGCCCAAACATTCGCCATCTGACCGCCAGTCGGCAGCGAATATAGCCGAAGCTTGTCGTCAAACGATCATGCCATTTACCCTCGCTCGAGATAATCTTGTGAAAACCGGATAGTATGAATGCAAGGACCCGTCCGCGTCTCGGAACGGACGTTACAGTCTGATCCGTCTCACCACTTTCAGAGGCAATGAGTGACGGTAAAGGTAGATGTCTAACCTTTAACAGTCAGGCGCATGCGCTGCCTGCGCCAGACTATGCTGGAAATCTATCAGCCGCGAGTTGCTCTTTCCAAGGTGCACGCTGTCGCAGATCTGTCCCTCCTCACGAGGATCGGAATATGATCGACTTCGTATATCGGTTTGGCGAAGAAGCGAAGCTGCTTGAGCCGGGTTGGCGAAGATAACGACGGACATACGTATTGTTTGTTGCGCTTACTTATCGCCAGCACGCAACTTTCCACCACATCGTCGATAAAGAACGTGGGAGGAAGAGCGGATGAACTCTAAAATAGCACTACTCGCATCGGTTGCCATACTCGGGCTATCGCAAACTGCGGTCGCGCAGGACAGGACCGAAGGCGATACGGCACTGCCCGGTGCTGATGACGAACGTTTGGAAGGCGATATCATAGTGACGGCACGCCGTCGCCCCGAAGCACTGACCGAAGCGCCTGTAGCGCTGTCGTTAATCGGGGCGGCGGATATCGAACGGTTGGACATGCGCACGCTGGAAGACGTGACCTTGCGCACGCCAGGTGTGCAGTTTACGGAACAGGCGACGCTTATCCCCGGCCGCGTCAACACGGCTATCCGCTTTCGCGGCATGGATACCAACCAGCCCGTTCCTTCTCAGCAAGTCGGCACGATTTTTCTCGACGGAGTATACGTCGCCACTGGTGTGCAAAGCCTAGATCTGAATGCGCTGGAACGGATCGAGGTCATCAAGGGGCCGCAATCTGCAACCTTTGGCCGGTCCACCTTTGGCGGCGCGATCAACTACGTAATGCGGACGCCTAGCTTCGTTCCCCAGGGTCGCGTTTCCGCCAGCATTGCGGAATATGGAACCTATGACGTCTCGCTTAATCACGAAGGTCCGCTGCTCGGCGATGTCGTCGCCTACCGGGTCGGCCTGCGCGGTTTCGGCACGGGCGGGCAATACACGTCCATCGCGGACGGCGGGCGACTGGGTCAGGAACGCACGCTGTCGGGTAATCTCACCCTCTACGCCGAACCCACCCCCGATCTGCGGATCCGCCTACGCGGTTTTTACGGCGAGGATCGCGATGGCCAAAATGACGGCATCTTTCTCGGATCCGCGCTTTCCAATTTCGGCCAGGGGCCTGATCTTGCCAATTGCAACGAACTGATCCCCAGCCGGCAAGGCGTAGTGCCCGATTACTTCTGCGGGAATGTGAACGACATCGTTGCAAACGCAGGGTTCGATTGGGAAGATCTGGTCGGCAACAATACGCGCCTGACTCCTGCGACGCTCGCGCTCTTCGCGGCGGATGAAGCGAATGGCCGCCCCAAAGTCAGCAATGTTCCGCGTCGCACCACGATGGGCCTCAATCGCGACCAGCTTCGTCTTGCCGGTATCCTCGATTGGGATCTGAACGGGGGCGGTATTTTCGACAATAGCACGATCAGCGTGCTCACCGGCTACAACCGCGTTGCGGTGGATTACGTGCATGACTTCGATCACGCGCCGGTCGCTGCCTGGCTCGAACAGGATCCGCAATTCGACGAGGACTATTCGTTTGAAGCACGCTTTTCCTCCGACCAGGACAGGCGCCTACGATTTTCGCTGGGCGTAAGTTATCTCGACATCCTGCATGTCGAGGGCGGCTCCGGCGGTGTGCTCGTCTACGATTATCTTGAAGAACGCGGCGTGCCCACGATCTTCGGTACTCCGACTCTAGAAAATCCGGTTGTGGTGTACAGTGCCGACCCGGTGGAAGAGACCGGCCAGACGCTGGGCATTTTCGGCTATGTCGGCTTTGACGTTACAGACCGGCTCACTCTCGATTTCGAAGGTCGCTTTCAACGCGACACGATCGGGCAGGGTGCCGAGTTCGAAGCGACATTCGAAAACTTCCTGCCGCGCGTAACCCTGTCCTACGAAGCCATCGAGGATGGCGTTGTCTGGGCGACTTATTCCAAGGGCAACCTGCCCGGTTTTTTCAACGCCTCGATTCCGGGTCTCACGCCCAGTGAACTTGAAGATGTGGAAGAATTGCTGGGCGAAGTCGGCGTTTTCAATGACGAGGAAGAGCTGCAGAACTACGAAATCGGCTGGCGTCAGGCGATCGCCGACGGCGCGATCAACTTCTCGCTCGTGGGCTATTATATGGAGTGGACCAACCAGAAGACACGCGTCGGCGTGCCCGTAGTGGACGATCCGACCGGTCGCGCGCGAGTACTCACACTGCAGACAAATGCAGGCAATTCCGACCTGTGGGGTATCGAATTTGAAGGATCGTTCCGCGCGACGGAACAGCTTTCGGGTAGCGTCATGGTCAATTGGGCGCGGGCGGAATATTCCGACTTCACCTGCCCGTTCTCCAATTTCGTGGTCGGTAGCGTTTCCGGTAGGGCGGAATGTACCGGAAACACCACTCCGAAATTCCCCGAATGGAGCGGGTCCCTTGCGCTGAGCTGGGACGATGAACTAACGGCCGATTGGGACTATTACGTCACGGCCGATGGCAACTATATGGGCCGCGCCTATAACGAGGAAGCGAATTTCAGCTGGATTGGCGACACGTTCCGGGCGAACCTGCGAGCCGGCGTGCGTAGGGATAACCTACGACTGGAGGCTTTTGCTACGAACCTATTCGACAATGACGATCTGCTCTCCGCATCGCGCATTTCAGACTTCACCACTGAATCACTTTTCGGGTTTGCCAGTAATTTCGGACTGATCGTTACGCCGCCCCAGAGGCGCACGATCGGCGTACGCGCTACGTTCGACTTCTAGATTAGTAAATAGAAACAGCGCCCGCCCTTGATATCGAATGCCAAGGGCGGGCGTTTTCTATTTTGCCGCGAGCTGCGAGCCTTCGGCATCGGGCACCAGCCCGGTCAACCGAACCACTTCGCGATAAGTCTGGCTTACAGGCACTTCCAGGCCGGACTGCAATTGAAGAAGGAACCGCCGGCCATCCTGGCGTGCTTTTACCACGGCGCCTTGCGCGACCCACCATGATCTGTGCACGCGCTGGCCGGCTATTCCGCCGCTCTCCAAATGTTTGGCCGCATCTGATATGGTCATCAAGACCAAGGCATTGCCTTGGGTGGTATGCACCCGAACATAGTGATCTTCGGACTGCATGGCGATAATATCGCGACCAATTCGGTTCGGGAGCTTGTGCAAAAAAGAGGACAGATGCTGCTCCGCCTCCGCGACGATCGCAGCAGTGGTATCCTGTGCCAGTCCGCTCGCCTTGTCGAAGCGTTCCCGATCCCAGCGCAAATTATCCTGAAGCCATTGCCGCAGTGCGCACGCCGCCACCCACATGAGGATGATCGCCAACCAGTTTGCGAGGTAATATTGCAGGAAATCTAAAGAGAGTTCCGCAGGGCGCATACTGCGCAATTCGCCATCCGCCATGAAGGGGCGAAACGCATCGACGATGAGGTAGATAAGGGGCCGGGCGAGCAGGCTGCCGATGATAGCGCCACCTATCCAGGCCACCCACGGCGGAGTGTCCCAAGGCACAAGCAGCCGCGCAACCGCCCGCGTCGCACCAACCAGTACGAGCCACGTCACCAGCACCAGCGCCAGCCAATATACCACCGAAAGGCCCCACGGCAGCAATGCGCCAGCTCGCAGCTGGTTACCACCGAGGACAAGGCCTATCATCACTGGAAGGCCGAATAAAAATGCAGCGTTCAAGAGCGCTGCTTGATTGAGTCTATCGCTCATAATCTCCCTTGCTTGCAAGCCTATGGGTCCAACTCGCAGGCGGCAAGCCGATTGCCGAAACTTTCGCGAGACCGTTTCGCGAACCGCCCCTTCCAAGCCGCGAAGAATGACGCGCAGGCTGTCCTATTGGCGAATTGCCGGTTGAGGATGGCTACTCAGCAGCAGACGGTAACTCTCGGATCTATATACCAGCGCTGACGGGCTGCCAAAGAGCAGTTTTAACGCGCGACATTTTTTGGAGAGGGTGCGTGGTGACAAAGCCCATGGGAAAATCGCTCGGCGTGCAGCCTGTTCACAATGCGTCGCGCCGCAGGTTACTCCTATCCGGCTTGGGCGCAGGACTCGCGCTAACCAACGCCGGCGCTCTGCAGGCATCTGTGACCACAGAACATTCCGCGCTGCCATTCGCTCTGCCCGCAACCCCGCGAGAACGTATTGCCGGCCTCATGCGATTGTCGGCTGGTATCGGCACGACCAGCGCCTATTCAAATGAGGGCATCATATACGGGCGCAGCCCCGGCAGCCTGCTCCGGCCCCTGTTCGGCTTCGTCACCGTACTGGAAATCCGCAGCGAGCAGACAGGGCCGGGCGAATATGTGACGGTACAGAAGGAGGCGATGGTCTGCATTGACATCGCCACGCGCCAGCCGCTGACCGAGTGGCATAATCCCTATATCGACAGGACCATCGTGCCGCTGGGATATGTGTCTCCCGACAATCGCTACTATTTCAGCGAGCAGGGCTCTTACATGCGCTCTGCCCTGCCCGATGATCAGGCGCAGCGCCGGCTTGCCGAATTGGGCGTGCCGCAGCAATCCTGGCATCGGTCGAGCGAAGACGTGTGGGTGACAGAGAGGCGCTACAACCGCTTTCCATCCGCAATCGGCGAAGAAGAATTCCCTGAGGCGTATGCCGGGGAAATCCGGGAAAGCGTAGACATCCTTACATACCGAGGCCGAATTGCCGATTTCGCCGACCCGGACATGGATAGCGTGCCCTCCACAATCACCATGATGGCCGATACGCCATGGCCGCTCTGGATGATGATGGGGCGCCGGGCGGGCGGCACCGTTTGGCACGGCTTCGGTGGCAAATACGGATCGCTATCGAACATGGCGACTGCGACCCGCGCGCCGATTGAGGCCGCTTACCCCGGTTTCCTGGACGATCCCTGGGGCTTCCCCGCAGAGGCATACGGCACGGCAGCGCAGATGCGCCGTCTGCGTGCGGAGGGCCGAATGTAATGATGGACGACAACGAATCCGGTATCAGTCGCAGGCAGGCGCTTGTCGGCGGTGCGGGGCTGGCAGCAGCGTCTGCTTGCCTCCCTGCCGCAGCGGCCAAAGCAAGCGAACACGCGTCGGCATCTGCCGACGCGCTCAGCGTGTCGCCGCCGGATCTCGATTTTCTGCGCACGGATGCGTTGATGGACGCAGATCGATTGCGCTTCCTGATGCGAGAAGCGGGGCTCGACGCGCTCATCGTGACGCAGCCGGCAAACGTATTCTATCTTACCAATCATTGGCCGCAGCTCGACCGAATGGGCTTCGATGGCAGTGGCATCGCCATCCTCTGCGCCGATCCGGCCCGGCCATTGACCGTGGTGATGCACGCGTTTCTATATTACTACACCCATACGCCGGAATCCGAATTTTCCGATCGCGAGATTTTTACCTATACCAATCCCATCGGCGCACCTGAAGTGGAAGGGGAAGAGCCTCCGTCCGCCGAAGCGCGCGTCATGGAAGTGGCCGATGGCGGTACGCTTACCTCCCTAGACCGCCATCGGCTGCTGATGTTCGGGCGTACCCAGCCACCGAGCGCTGACGCCACATGGGCAATGCGCAAAGCGCTCCACTCCTTGGGGGTATGGCAAGGCCGGGTCGGCATCGATCATCTCGGACTCGAAGCCGGCCTTCGCGCCCGCGGCTTCGAAGGTGACATAACGAGCCAGGGTCAGGATATCGTGCGAACGGCGCGGCTGACCAAATCGCCGACCGAGATCCGGATGATGCGACTGGCATCTGAACGCAATGTGGCAGCAGCGATAACAGCAGCACGCAGCGCTCGCGAACTTGGCAGTGCACGTGCGCTGCGATCGGCCTTCTTCGGCGAGGCAGGACGCCGTGGCAATGCCGGCGTTTTCATGGTCATCGCCGGCACATCGACGGAAGCGCTGGATCGCGAATTCACCGATGGCATGTCCGTTTCCATCGATTGCGTCAGCACCTGCCGCTTCTATCATGGCGATTTCGGACGCACCATCTTCATCGGCGAGCCGCCCCGTACCGTTCAGCGGGCAGCCAGTGCCGTATCGACGGCATGGAGCGAAATTCGCGAGCAGCTTCGTCCCGGTATGCGTTTTTCCGAAATACCTCGCATAGGGCGCGCTACCCTCGATCGTCTGGGCGTCGATCTCAATGTCAGCTTCAGGCCGCATAGCGTGGGCCTGTTCCACACCGATCAGCCGGCAACGTCTCTTTTGACCCCGGCAGCACCGCCCGATCTGGTCCTGCAGGAAAACATGACGCTGAGCGTCGACTGCCCGGTGTTTCTCGCTGGGTTGGGCGGCACCATCCACCTTGAAGATTTGATGTTGATTAGAGACGGACGCGCGGAAGCGATTCACGACGTGCCTCCGCCTGTTATTACAGTTTAGGAGAGCAGAGGATGCGTATCGTAGGTGTAATTGCCGTGGCGGCCGCGCTCGCTTCGCAACCGGCATCGGCGCAGGCCGGTGATGCGGGGCAAGAGATTTCGAACGAAGATGCGCGTGCAGACCGCGAGGCGGTGCGTGCAGTTGGAGAGACGTGGCGTCAGCTTTATCGCGATGGTCGATTCTCGGAGATTCCCGATCTTTACACGGTCGACACGCTGGTGATGCCGCGCGGTCGACCAGCGATAGTCGGGCGTGATGGGATGCGCCGCGCCATCGGCGGCCTTGCCGCAGGACGCCGCGTGGAAATCGATGTGCGCGAACGAGAACTGACCCTGCTGGGCGATTATGCCATTTTCGTAGGTGACTTCACGGTTACCTACACACCGCCCGAGGACGATCAGCGGCCCGATGTTACCGAAGAAGGCCGTTCACTGGTGGTGTTTCGCCGCGACGATGACGGTACTTGGCGCATTCATCGCGATATGGATTCGCCGGCTCCGCCACGCGATGCATCTGCGTCGGCGGGCGCGGCCATGCAGTCGCAATATGCCGGCAGCATCGCATGGGACGGGCAGGATCGAAACGACGTTACGCAGTGCGACATTCTGGCGTCCAGCCGGTATGATCGACAACGTCTGGCTGCTCCGCGCGCGCGCGCAGAGATCGATGTGCCTGCGGCCATCACACAGTGCCTGGCCGATCTGGAGCGCTATCCTGACGATCCGCGCATCCATTTTCATCTCGGCAGGCTCTACGGATATTCAGGCGATCGCGATCTGTCGTTTGCGCAGCGTCAGGCCGCCGCCCGCGCAGGGAATCACAATGCGATCTTCCTGCTCGGCTATCTCAATTGGCTCTCGGCAGACGATGATGCCGCCAAGTGCAGCGCCGCAGCCGATATGCGACTTGCCGCCGACCGCGGTAACTATTCCGCCCAGGTAACCTACAGCGCATTTCAGCTGGAAGGTGCGCTGGAGGATTGCGGAGCAACTGCACAGGCTCCGGTTGACTCCTATCTGAACGCAGCCGAGGGCTCGGCTGACGGATACTTCGAAAGACTTCTTGTCTCGCATCTGAAGGCGACGTCGGAAGGGGGGAACGAATGATGCGGATTCCGGCTATTTTCGCAGCTGCTGGTCTGGCCGCATCGACACTCACGGCCTGCACTGTTGACCAGGCCAGGTCACCAGAACCGCTTGCCCAAATCGATCCTACCGCGCTGCGCAGCACGATGGTAGAGCAGATGGAAGGTGAATGGGTCGGCACCTTCCGTCGTTTCGGCCCCGATGGGCTACTTCAGTCCGAGTTGCCGTCGCGCATAATCGTGCGCTTCCCTGCAAACGATGCGCGCGGAGAATATCACCAGACCAACATCTTGACGCTGGAAACTGGCGAGGAACAACGCGTCGACAGTTTTGGACGTTGGGATGACAATGTGTTGCGCTTCACCAATGAACGGCTCGAAGGCAGCTATTTTCTGCTGCCCGAAGATCCGACCGGGCGTACGAGCGTGCTATTGATGCGCTTCACCGACGGGTCGGGGCTGGAGATTTCCGAGATTATCACGCTGTCTGCGGATGGCCAGCAGCGACACAGGGTGGCGCAGTTCTTTCGCAACGGCGATCTGCTGCGCCGTACGCTGGTAGATGAAGCAAGGGCACGCTGAGAATTAATTACGTCAAGGTTTTCGATTACCTTGAGATGAAGACTTTTATAAAAGTCTATTAAAAATCAAGCAATCGCTTCAACAAGGAAAAGCATGTTAATGATGAATTTCATCTGAAGCTGCATCTTCTTACACGACTATGCAGCCTGATCTTCTCACCGCAGCATATCCATTTGATCAGAACAGGTTGGAAGTTTTAGATACCACCGACGCCATCCAGGTCTATGCCGACGCGATCAACATCAACGGAGCCGGGGAAGA
The DNA here is from genome assembly GCF_001886695.1 of Aurantiacibacter gangjinensis. Classification (GTDB taxonomy): domain Bacteria; phylum Pseudomonadota; class Alphaproteobacteria; order Sphingomonadales; family Sphingomonadaceae; genus Alteraurantiacibacter; species Alteraurantiacibacter gangjinensis. The sequence goes on from NZ_CP018098.1 coordinate 178,898, forward strand.
GCGCTTCTTCCGCGGCGGCGGGCTGACCGGGCCGGTCTATAACGGCAATGAGCAGTACGGTGCGACCTACCAGCTGGGAGCGCGCATCCGCTTCTGATGACCAAGTATGATCGAATGATTGGCGGCGCTCTGTGGGTGTCGCCAATCATCGCTTTGCGCGCAGCGAGCTTTTGTTATGAGCCACTGTGCATGAGACATGTCGAGGACACGATAGAGCAGCGTGCTCGGCTAAGCGGCAGCGCCGTACTCGCGAGGGAAAAAGGCTAGGCGAATGAAACCGACGGCACGGGACACCGCGGAATGACACCTGTGACAGCGTTGCAGAAGGACAAGGGCGGGCTTTCCAAACGGCGTGTGATCGGATTGATCGCCGGGCCGGCGGCATTTCTTGCAATCCATCTCATCGGTGTGCCGGCAGGTCTCGAAGCAATGTATGCGGACCCGGCGGCGGACGATTTGCCGGGCTCGCCCCTGCAAGCATGGACTGTCTTCTCGCTGCTCGTCTTGATGGCGATCTGGTGGGTGAGCGAAGCCATCCCCATCGCTGTTACCGCGCTGCTTCCCATGGTTGTGCTGCCCGTTGGACAGGTGGCCCCGCTCGCCGATGTGGCCGGCGCTTACCTGCATCCGATCGTTGTGCTTCTGCTTGGCGGTTTCATCATCGCCAAGGCAATCGAGCGATGGGGTCTGCACGAACGGATCGCGCTTGGCACGCTGTCGCATTTCGGCGGCAGGCGGAAAGCGCTTCTGGCCGGCTTCATGGCGACCGCCGCTTTGCTGTCCATGTGGATTTCCAACACCGCCACGGCCATCATGCTTGTGCCCATCGCGCTGTCCATCGCGGTGACCCTTGCCGACGACGATGAAGAGAATGCCGGTCGCTTCACGATCCTCCTGCTGCTCGGCATTGCGTGGGCATGTTCGATAGGCGGGCTCGGCACCTATATCGGCACGCCGACCAACCTCCTGGTGAAGGACGCGGTCGAGCGGAGCACGGGCGAGGAGATCGGCTTCGTCACCTGGATGGCGCTGGGCGTTCCGGCCGTCCTCGTTCTCGTCCCATTGGCATGGTGGCTGCTATCGCGCTTCGAGGGCGCAAAGTCCGATGTGTCGCAGGATACGGCGGACAAGGTCGCGGGAATGATCGACCGGAAGGTCGCGGCGCTCGGCCCGATGAGCGTGGCGGAAAAGCGCGTCATCGGCATGTTCGCATTCATCGCCTCGCTCTGGATATTCGGCATTCCGCTGCGCGAACTCGAGATCGGCGGCGTCCAGCCACTGTCCGGTCTGTCCGACAGCGTGGCGGCCATTATCGGCGTGGTGCTGTGCTTCCTTATCCCGGCAGGAGACCGGTCCGATCGGGCTGCAAGGCTGCTCGACTGGAAGACGGCCGAATCCATCCCCTGGGGCGTGGTGCTGCTGTTCGGCGGCGGCATGGCGCTGGCCGGAGCGATGCGGTATTCCGGAATGAGCGCATGGCTGGGCGGCGAGCTTGCCATCATCGGTACCTTGCCAGTCATCCTGCTGATCGCGCTGGTCACCTTGCTCATCATCTTTCTGACAGAAATCACCTCCAACGTCGCTACGGCGGCAGCGACCATGCCGGTGCTGATCGCCGTGGGCGAAGCGAGCGACATCGATGTCGCGCTGCTCGCCGCGCCGGTTGCGCTTGCGGCAAGCTGCGCCTTCATGCTGCCCATGGCGACGGGGCCGAATGCGGTGATCTATGCCAGCGGCAAGATTTCGCTGGAGCAGATGGCGAGGGCCGGGTTCCGCCTGAATCTGCTGGCGAGCGTGGCGATCATCGCGCTGTCCTATTTCCTGGCACCGCTGGTCTTCTAGCGACACCTTGCCAAGGGTCAGTGGAAGTCGCGCGAGCGCGGGATGACGCTGACATCGCGCGGGTGGCGACCCGTGTTCGATGGCCATGATCCCTGCAGCGGTTTTACCACGTGGTCGGCGCGGGCGAGATCGGGTTTGAGCATGTCGTCCGACAGCAGCGACAGCTTGGCCGTATCGTCGTGCATCTCGCGCGCGACGACATGGATCACATCCTCGTCCATCTGCACCGTGCCGTGCACGCGCATCAGCCGCGCGCCCATGATAACCTTGCGATTGGCCTCCATCGCATCGGGCCAGACGACCAGATTGATGACCCCGCTTTCATCCTCCAGCGTGATGAACACCACGCCCTTGGCGCTGCCAGGCCGCTGGCGGATCAGCACGACGCCCGCCACCGATACGCGCTGGTTGAACCGGCAGGCGCGAAGGTCCGCCGCGCGGGTGAAGCCGCGCGCGGTATAATGTTCGCGCAGAAAGCCCATCGGGTGCCCCTTCAGCGACAGGCGCGTGGTCTGGTAATCGGCGACGACATGTTCGCTCAGCGGCATGGCGGGCAGCAATACAGGCACATCCTCGCCCTCGTCACGGGCATCGGCATGGGTGAATAGCGGCAGGTCGGGCGCGTTCTTCAGCGCGCGCGCATCCCACAGCGCATCGCGGCGATCCTTGCCCATGGAGCGGAAGGCATCGGCCGCGGCCAGCAGGTTGATCGGTCTTGTGCCCAGCCGCGCCCTGGTGCGCAGTGCTTCGACATCGGCAAAAGGCGATGTGCGCGCGGATAGCAGCTTTGCCGCGTCAACTTCCGCCAACCCGTCCACCTGCCGCAGGCCGAGGCGCAGCACCAGTTGCCGCTGGCCATCCACCATTTGCCATTCCACCGTATTGTCCCAGTCCGACATATTCACATCGGGGGCCAGCACCTTCACCCCGTGCTCTCGCGCATCGCGCACGATCTGTGCCGGGGCGTAAAAGCCCATGGGCTGCGAATTGAGGAGGCCGCAGGCGAAGATCGCCGGGTGGTAATGCTTGATCCAGCTCGACACGTAGACGAGGTGGGCAAAGCTTGCTGCGTGGCTTTCGGGAAAGCCGTATTCGCCGAACCCTTCGATCTGGCTGAAGCAGCGGGCGGCAAAATCGGGATCGTAGCCGCGTTCGATCATGCGGCCGACCATTCTTTCCTTGTGCTCCGATACACCGCCGCGATTGCGGAATGTCGCCATCGCGCGGCGCAACTGGTTCGCCTCCCGCGGGCTGAAGCGCGCCGCGACCATGGCGATCTTCATCGCCTGTTCCTGAAAGATCGGCACGCCCAGCGTGCGTTTCAGAATATTGCGCAATTCGTCCGGTGGGCCATGCTCGGGCGCGGGTTCAGGGTAGAACGGCTCCTCTCGTCCCTTGCGCCGCTTGAGATAGGGGTGGACCATATCGCCCTGGATCGGCCCGGGTCGCACGATGGCAACCTGGATCACGAGGTCGTAAAACGTCTTCGGCCGCAGGCGTGGCAGCATGTTCATCTGCGCGCGGCTTTCCACCTGGAACACGCCCAGCGAATCGCCCCTTTGCAGCATGGCGTAGACGTTCTGGTCCTCCTGCTCGATGCTGGCGAGCGTGTGGGTCTCGCCGCAATGGGCCTGCAGCAGATCGAAGCATTTGCGGATGCAGGTGAGCATGCCGAGCGCCAGCACATCGATCTTCATGATGCCCAGCGCATCGATATCGTCCTTGTCCCATTCGATGAAACTGCGATCGGGCATGGCGCCATTGCCGATGGGCACGACCTGCGTCAGCGGGCTGCGGGTGAGGATGAAGCCGCCGACATGCTGGCCCAGATGGCGCGGCTTGCCGATCAGCTGGTTGGCCAGCGCGATCACACGGCGCAGATGCGGGTCCGACAGGTCCAGCCCGGCCTCGCTCTCGGCGCGCTCCTCGTTCACTTCGGAGCCCCAGCTGCCCCATACCGTTTTCGCCATGGCGCCGGTTACATCTTCGGACAGGCCCATCACCTTGCCCACTTCGCGGATCGCCATGCGCGGGCGGTAATGGACGATGGTTGCGCACAGGCCGGCACGTTCGCGCCCGTAATGCTCGTAAATGTGCTGGATCACTTCCTCGCGCCGCTCATGCTCGAAATCGACGTCGATATCGGGCGGCTCCTTGCGCTCTTCGGAGATGAAGCGTTCGAACAGCAGATCGGTCGTCGCCGGGTCGACGGCAGTGATTTCGAGGCAATAGCAGACCGCGCTGTTGGCCGCAGAGCCGCGCCCCTGGCACAATATGCCCAGCGAGCGGGCATGCTGCACGATATCGTAGATGGTGATGAAATAGCGCGCGATATCCATCTTCGCGATCAGATGCAGTTCGCGCGCAATGGCTGCATGGACCTTTTCCGGAATGCCATCGGGGTAGCGTTTTGTCGCCCCTTCCCATGAAAGTTTCGCCAGGTGGTCATCCGGCGTGGTGCCGGGCGCCAGGTCGAGATCGGGATATTCGTATTGCAGGTCGCCAAGGTCGAAGCCGATGCTGTCTGCAATGGCGCGGGTTTCGGCAATGGCATGCGGCCATTCGGCAAACAGGCGCTGCATCTCCTGCGGTGGTTTGAGGTGCCGCTCGCCATTCTGTTCCAGCAGGGCGCCGGCATCGGCAATCGTGCATTTCTCCCGGATGCACGCCATCACGTCGGCCAGCGGACGGCTGGCGGGTTCATGATAAAGCACATCGTTGGTGGCGACGATTTGCAGGCGATGCGCCCGCGCCAGCGCGTCCAGCCGGTTGATGCGCGCCCGGTCGTCTCCGCGATAGAGGCGGCTTGCCGCGATGTGCGACAGGGCCGGCATGTCTCGCACCAAAGCAGGCAGATCATGCGCAAAGCCATCCAGATCTTCCGGCGGAAGGGCGATCAGCACCATGTCCTGCGGCGACTGGCCGACCGCACCTGCCACCATCTCCAGCGTCAGGTCGCAGGCATCCTTATCCTGCCATTTGCCATCCACGCTCCGCATCTTGGCGGCGGACAGCATGGCGGTGAGGCGGCCATAACCTTCGCGCGTGCGCGGATAGGCGAGGAATTCGCGCTGCGGCTGCCCGTCATGCACCATGGTAACGAGGCGGCAGCCGACCAGCGGGCGCTGGCGGATATTGCGCATCTCGGTCCAGTGCCGCACCGCGCCCGCCATGGAATTGCGATCCGCAATGCCCAGCGTATCGTAGCCCATCGCATAGGCGGTGACGGCGTAATCGACTGCATCGGATGCCCCGCGCAGGAAGGAAAAGCAGCTGGCCAGGCCCAGCTCTACATAGGGGGAGGGGGGCAGCGGGCTGCGGCTGCCATCGTCGAGGATCGTGCGCTTGTCGGGTGTGAGCGGAGCATCGGGCATGGCGGCCTACGCATCCAGCCCGTGGACATACCAGCGCGTCGTATCGCCGCGACCGTCACCTGCCACACCTTCGCGGTAGAGCCAGAAGCGGCAGCCTTCGCTATCTTCGACATGGTAATAATCGCGCAGGCGGGCACTCGATTTCTCACGCCACCATTCAGGCGCGATGCGCTCCGGCCCGGCGGAGCGGGCAATGTCGTGCAGCTTGCGCCGCCAGCGGAAACGGGCGGGCGGGCCATCGGGCACGGCGTGCACCACTTCAGCGATTTCCGGCCTGTCGAGCAGGCGCAGCGGCCCTGCCACGCGGCGGTGGACAGCGCGCGGCGCGGCTGCGGTGTCCGGCGAATAAGGCACCAGCCTTTCACCGCGTTCCGGCATATGGCTGCCTTGTCGTATGGGCTGGAGAACGTGGCGCGGGCCGAGGCGCGCGATCAGCCGGTCGATCATGCGCGCAAAGGCGACATCGCTGCGGGCCTTGCCTGTCAGATCGGCCTGCTGGGCATCCAGATCCTCGCTATCGGTTGCTTCGAGGCAAGCCGCCTCGATCCCGAAGCCGGGGTCGATCGTGTCGAGCTTGCCATCGAACAGGGGCACCAGGTCTGCCGGATCGCGGCTGGCGCGGCTGGTGCGCGCCTCGGCATGGTAAGCCTGCCCGTCCACCCGATAGGCGGTAAAGCGCAAGATCCGTGCGCCCCGGCCTTTCGCCTCCAGCACCTGCACAAGGTCATCGGCCAGGTCGCCCAGAACCTGTTCCAGCCCGGCCAGATCGCCCAGCGGCTCCGCCAGGCGGCGCAGCGCGCGCAAGGGACGGCGGATTTCCGGCGAGACGAGCAATTCCTTCTGCCGCCCGGTCGCCTGGTCCAGCCGCATGACCGGATTGGCGGACAGGGCCTCTATCTTGCGAAAGCGGCGCACCAGCGCCTCGCGCGGCATGGCAGCAAGTGCGCCCACGGTCTTGAGGCCGAGGCGGCGCAGCAGCAGGACAGTGTCCGCATCGAGGCGCAATGCGGCAACCGGCAATGGGTCCAGCATAGGCTGGATGGCATCGGCGGGGCAGATTGTCGGCGCGGCATCGCCATAGCGGGCGAGCGCCCATGCCGCGCCGATCGTGGGTGCCGCCGCGATTTGCGCGGTCAGGCCGAGCGCGGCGAAACGCGCGCGCATCTCCTCCAGCATTGCCGCCTCGCCGCCATGCAGGTGCTCCGATCCGGTCGTGTCGAGCAGCAGCCCGTCCATGCCGTCCACTTGCGACCACGGGCACCAGCGCCGCACCCAGCGCGCCAGCATGGCAAGGTCTGCGGTATCGGCGGCTTCCTCTGCATCCTCCACCCGCAGATCGGGCACCAGCGCGCGCATGTCGGTAACCCGCGCGCCGCGCTTCAGGCCCAGCGCCAGCGCCGCCTTGCCGAGATCGTGGATGACCGGCCCGTGCGCGCCCTCGCGTGCGAGCACGAGCGGGCCATCAGGAGCGCGAGGCGGCGGTTCGGATGAAGCTGCCGGTGATGGTATTGCCGGCGCGGTGGCGCGCCTCCCCAGCCAGCGCTGGATCGCGAAATGCGGGAACCTGATGGAGACGATGCGCCGCGCGGTCATATTGCACCAGCCACTTGCCGGGTTTGGCATCGCGCGCGCGGAACAGTTCGGCATGCCATCGCGGCAAACCCGGAGCATTCGCATCGTGCGGGTGCGGTGCGGACGGAGCCGATAGCACCCGCCAGCGCTGGCGGGCGGCGGACAGGTCGGCCTGGGCATTGTAGCGCAGCAGGAAAACCGGCACGCCCTGCCGCTCTGCGCGCATGGCCAGCCGCTTGCTGGCGGTAAAATCCAGCACGGCGGGATTGCCCCATGCTTCCCCGATAATGGCGGCGAGCGAGTTGCATCTCAGCCCTTCCTCCATCGCCCAGAGCAGGTCGCGCGTATTGCGCGAGCAGGCCAGCACCAGCCGGTCCACCCCGCAGCCAAACCTCTCGCAGCCCTGGCCGAAAGGGCGGCCTTTCTCGAGCGAGACCATGCGTTCCTGAATCCACAGCACGCGCCCCTCGCGCGGGGTTTGCGCCAGCGCGAAACCGGCCGCGCCCGCATCTTGCGGACCGGCAAAGATCTCCACCGACCGCGCCGGGGAGGACGGCAGTGCATTGCCGGGAAAATCCGCCTCCCGGTCATGGAGAATATCCGCATTGTCATTCGAGATCACAGGCATTTCGGGCACGTGTTCCATTCAGAGAATCGCACCGATGTTCATCATATGTTCCATTGTAGCTCTGTCGCTTTCACAGAGTCAACGCGCCTATGAAAACGGCACCGGCGCGAGGTCGCACCGATGCCGCCAAACCATGAAAAATCCGCCCGCGCCGCTGGATGCACCCGGCGCGGGCGGCTGCGCTTCAGCCCGGAACGTTCTCGCAGGCGATGCGCGTGGTGGAATGCGAGTCGCGGCGGATCGCCCCGCCAAGGTCGCGGAAGATGGTGAAGCTGTAGAGATTGCAGCGGTCCGGATCGCTGGGGCTGCGTGCGGCGATGGCGGCATCGCGCGTCTGGCCCACGCGGCGTCCGCCCACGAACTTGTCGCTCCAGCCGCTGGTCACGTGGATCGCCATGATCGTGTAATCGATGCCGCCGGTCGCCCAGCCCTGGCGGAACTGGGCGATCGCGCCCGAGCTGGAGTCGATGGAAGCCGGCATGCGCACATTGGCCGCCTCCGCCAAGGCCGATGCTTCGAACGCATCGCCTGCACCATCGCGCGAGCCGAGGCGCGCAAGCTCGGCATCGATCCTGTTCTTGGCTGCGCTGTAGGTGGCATTGCCGGGAAACAGCGTCGTCGCGCCGTCCATCTCTACCCCGATGGCGAGCAGCTGGTTGTAGGCGAGGATGGGCATGCGCTCATTGGTGCCGCCATTGGCCGATACACGCGTGGTGGCCCATTCGATCTGGTCGTCCACGCCTTCTGCCACGCGGTCGTAATGCATCTGCACTTCGCGCATCTGCGCATCGACCATTTGCGGCGGCAGGCCGGGATAATTGCGTGCGGCCAGCCGGTCCACGGCAGCCTCATATGCGGTGACCAGCCGGTCCATTTCGGCATCGCCCGCAGCCTGCGAACTGCCATCGGTCGGCGTGACACCCTGCGCGACGATGTTCATGTCGTTCATGAAATCCTGCATGCCATTCTGTCCGCTGCGGCGGTCCATCGGGCGTCCGCGCGGTTGCTGCTGCGGGGTCGCGGTCGGCGCGTCTCGCGTGACGCGGTCGGTCGTCGGCAGTTGCGGCATGCTGGGCACGCTCGGCATGGATGGACGCTGGATGCGCGGCAACCGCTGGGCGGCGGCATCGGATGGCATGGCGGCGACGGTGCCGACAACGGCCATTGGCAGCGCGGCGATAATGGTCAGATAACGAAGCATGATTTCAAGCCTCCAGGAATGATGCTGCCCGCACATTCGCCAAGAAAGCGTGGTGCGACCATGCCATAAGGATGGGCCTGCGCCGTTCATTGTGCCGTCAGAAAGCAGAGCTTTGGCGAGTTTGGTCTTGCGTGAAACAAGCTCGCCTGACAGGCGGAGCGCCAAACGAGATTCGAGAGAGGAAACAGCCATGCGCCAGGTCCACCATTTCATTGATGGCGAGCATTACGAGGCGGGAACCCGCACCCACGACATCTGGAACCCCTCGACCGGCGAAGTGCAGGCGCAGGTCGCGCTGGGCGATGCCGCGCTGCTCGACAAGGCCGTCGCCAGTGCCAAGCGCGTGCAGGTGGAATGGGCAGCGCAAAACCCGCAAAAGCGCAGCCGCGTGATGTTCGCCTTCAAGGAACTGATCGAGGCGAACATGCAGGACTTAGCCGAACTGCTCGCCAGTGAGCATGGCAAGGTCGTGGACGATGCCAAGGGCGACGTGCAGCGCGGGCTGGAAGTGATCGAATATGCCTGCGGCATCCCGCAGGTCGCCAAGGGCGAGCATACGCTGGGCGCAGGCACGGGCATTGACGTGTATTCCATGCGCCAGCCCATCGGCATCGGGGCTGGCATCACGCCGTTCAACTTCCCCGCCATGATCCCGATGTGGATGTTCGGCATGGCAACGGCGGCAGGTAACGCCTTCATCCTCAAGCCTTCCGAACGCGACCCCAGCGTGCCGGTGCGCCTGGCAGAGCTGTTCCTGGAGGCAGGCGCGCCTGCGGGCCTGTTGCAGGTGGTGCATGGTGACAAGGAAATGGTCGATGCCATCCTCGACCATCCCGATATCGCCGGTATCAGCTTCGTGGGCAGCAGCGATATCGCGCATTACGTTTACAAGCGCGGCGCGGATAACGGCAAGCGCGTGCAGGCCATGGGCGGGGCGAAGAACCACGGCGTGGTGATGCCCGATGCCGATCTCGACCAGGTGGTGAACGATCTGGCAGGCGCGGCCTTCGGCTCTGCCGGAGAACGCTGCATGGCGCTGCCTGTCGTGGTGCCGGTGGGCGATGATACGGCAGAGCGGCTGAAGGAAAAGCTCATCCCCGCCATCGAGGCCTTGCGCGTGGGCGTCTCCAACGATCCTGATGCGCATTACGGCCCCGTCGTGACGCCGGAGCACAAAAGCCGCGTCGAAAGCTGGATCGACACCGCCGAGAAGGAAGGCGCGGACATCGTCATCGACGGTCGCGGCTTTACCCTGCAAGGGCATGAGGACGGCTTCTTTGTCGGCCCCACGCTGATCGACAATGTCACCACCGACATGGAAAGCTACAAGGAAGAGATCTTCGGCCCGGTCCTCCAGATCGTGCGCGCCAAGGATTTCGAGGAGGCTGTGCGCCTGCCGAGCGAGCACCAATACGGCAATGGCGTTGCCATCTTCACCCGCAATGGCCACGCCGCGCGCGAATTTGCGTCACGAGTGAATGTCGGCATGGTCGGTGTAAACGTGCCGATCCCGGTGCCGGTCAGCTATCACACATTCGGCGGCTGGAAGCGCAGTGCCTTTGGAGACACCAACCAGTACGGCACCGAAGGCCTGAAATTCTGGACCAAGGTGAAGACCGTCACCCAGCGCTGGCCCGATGGCGGCGCGGACGGCAACAATGCCTTCCTGATTCCGACGCTGTAAGAGGGCCGCTCCCATGAAAATCGCATTTATCGGCCTTGGCAATATGGGCGGCGGAATGGCCGCGAATCTCGTGAAAGCGGGGCATGAGGTGAACGCCTTCGACCTTTCCGAAGCGGCGCTGGGCGCGGCGGCGGAGAAGGGCTGCGAGACTTTCACTGACGCGCGCGAGGCGGTGGCGGGTGTCGAGGCGGTGGTCACCATGCTGCCTAATGGCGATATCGTCCGCGCGGTCTATACCGACACGGTGATAGGGAACGCGCCTGCCGATGCCGTGCTGCTCGATTGCTCCACCATCGATGTCACCAGTGCGCGCGACGTGATCGCGGCGGCGGAGGCGGCCGGGCATGACATGGTGGACGCGCCCGTATCCGGCGGCATCGCGGCAGCAGAGGCGGGCACACTCACCTTCATGGTCGGCGGCAGCGAGACAGCTTTCATGCGCGCCCAACCCATCCTGCAGGCGATGGGCAAGGCGGTGATCCATGCAGGCGATGCGGGCAATGGGCAGGCCGCCAAGATCTGCAACAATATGCTGCTGGCCGTCCACATGATCGGTACGGCAGAGGCCTTTGCCATGGCGCAGAAGCTGGGGCTGGATCCGCAGACCTTTTACGACATTTCCAGCGTCAGCAGCGGGCAGAACTGGAGTATGACAAGCTATTGCCCCGTGCCCGGCGTCGGCCCCAAATCGCCTGCCGATAACGATTACCAAGGCGGCTTTGCCACCGCGCTGATGCTGAAAGACCTGAAGCTGGCGATGGAAGCGGCAGGCACCGCGCATATCAATCCGCGCATCGGCGCGCTGGCGAAGGAGCTTTACGAAGCCTTCGATGCAGCGGGCAATGGCACCCGCGATTTCTCCGCCATCATCACCGAATATAGCTGAATGTACGGAACCGATTGCTGCGTCAATCGCCTCTTTCACGAAGGGGCGGCGCAATTGCGCGCGCCCGCTATCCATTGAGGAGCCGCCATGTCTGCCGAATGCCCCGATTTCCAGACCTTCATGGAGGGCGTGAAAAAGCGCAATCCCGGCCAGGACGAGTTCGTGCAGGCCGTGCACGAAGTCTCGCGCGATATCTTCGACTGGATCCAGGACAAGCGTGAATATCACGAGGCGGAGATATTGCGCCGCATTGCCGAGCCCGACCGCATCGTCTCCTTCCGCGTGTGCTGGGAGGATGACGACCACAATATCCGCGTGGAGCGCGGCTGGCGGGTGCAGAACAACAATGCCATCGGCCCATATAAAGGCGGCCTGCGCTTCCATCCCAGCGTCACCGAAAGCGTGCTGAAATTCCTCGCCTTCGAGCAGACCTTCAAGAACTCGCTCACCGGCTTGCCCATGGGCGGCGGCAAGGGCGGGGCGAATTTCAATCCGAAGGGCAAGAGCGATGCCGAGGTGATGCGCTTCTGCCAGAGCTTCATGACCGAACTCTACCGCCATATCGGCCCCGATGTGGATGTGCCGGCGGGCGACATCGGCGTGGGCAGCCGCGAGATCGGCTATCTGTTCGGGCAGTACAAGCGCATCACAAATCGTTGGGAAGGCGTGCTGACCGGCAAGGCCAACGAATATGGCGGCTCCCCCATGCGGGTGGAAGCCACGGGCTATGGCGCGGTGCATTTCCTCGACCACATGCTGAAACGGCGCGACGAGGAGATCGAGGGCAAGCGTATCGTCATTTCCGGATCGGGCAATGTGGCGCTGCATGCTGCCGAAAAGGCCATCGCGCTGGGCGGCAAGGTCGTGTCGCTATCCGACAGCGATGGCGTGATCCACGTGAAGGACGGGATCGGTGCCGAACAGCTCGAATGGATCAAGCAGCTCAAGATCGAAGAGCGCGGCCGCATCAGCGAAGTCGCCGACAAGTATGACGGCGTGGAGTTCCACGAAGACGGCGAGCCATGGGGTATCGATGCCGATATCGCCATGCCCTGCGCCACGCAGAACGAGATCGGTCCTGACGAAGCAAAGACGCTGGTCGACAATGGCGTGATGGCCGTGGTCGAGGGTGCAAACATGCCCACCACCAATGATGCCGTGGAGGTTCTGCGCGATGCGAAGCTGCTCTTCGCGCCCGGCAAGGCGGCCAATGCGGGCGGCGTCGCCGTATCGGGCCTGGAAATGAGCCAGAACGCCGAACGCGTCAGCTGGCAGCGCGAAAAGCTGGAAGACATGCTGGCGGACCTGATGGAAGACATCCACGGCAAATGCGTGGAGCACGGCGAATGCAGCGATGGCTATATCGACTATGCCAAGGGCGCGAATATTGCAGGCTTCCGCAAGGTGGCCGATGCCATGCTCGCTTTCGGGGTGATGTGACGCCGGACTTTCCCCTTTATCACGCCGCGCCCTCATTCTATCGGAGCAGCCATGTCTGATTATGAAACCCTTCTCGTCGAGCAGCGCGATGCCGTCACGCTGGTTACTCTCAATCGCCCGCATGCGCTCAACGCGCTGAATTCCAAGGTGCTGGAAGAGCTGATCCAAGCCTTCCGCGCGTTCGAGGCCGATGACAGCCAGCGCTGCGCCGTCGTCACCGGCAGCGGTGACAAGGCCTTCGCCGCGGGTGCGGACATCAAGGAGATGGCCGACAAGGGCAGCGCCGAAATGTACAAGGCGGACTGGTTCTCCGGCTGGACGGAGGATTTCACCCGTGCCAGCCGCAAGCCATGGATCGCCGCGGTCAATGGTTTCGCGCTAGGTGGCGGATGCGAGCTTGCTATGATGGCCGATTTCATCATCGCTTCCGAAAATGCCAAATTCGGCCAGCCCGAGATCAAGCTGGGCGTGCTGCCGGGCATGGGCGGATCGCAGCGCCTCACCCGCATCGTCGGCAAATCGAAGGCCATGGACCTGTGCCTCACGGGCCGCATGATGGGCGCCGAAGAAGCCGAACGCTGCGGCCTTGCGGCGCGGGTTGTTGCGCATGAAAAGATGCTGGACGAGGCGCTGGAGGCTGCTGCCACCATCGCGGGCATGGCCCCGCTGGCTGCCATCGCCAACAAGGAAGCGGTGGATGCGGCGTACGAGACGACGCTGGATGCCGGTCTCAAATACGAACGCCGTCTGTTCCAGGTGCTGGCCGGTACCGAGGACAAGGCCGAAGGTATGGCCGCTTTTGTCGAAAAGCGCGAGGCCAAGTGGACGGGGCGGTAGTCAGGGGTAACCGTTCCGCACCACGCTCGTCCTGAGCTTGTCGAAGGGCTGTTTTCCCTTCTGCGGTTGGCAAAAATTAAGGGCAACCCTTCGACAAGCTCAGGGTAAGCGGTTTTAGTTTTCAGGAAGTATAAGACTTGGGCGACGTAACCAGCGCCTTGCCCTCGGGCGCGAAGACTACGCTGGCAAGGTCGGTCGCATAGGCGCATTCGCCCGGGCGCACGACTTCGTCGCCGGAGATCACCAGCTCGCCGGACAGCGGCACGACCAGCAGCGGTTCCGCGTAGCTGTAGAGCAGCGCGTCGTCGGGAATGCCGTTTACGAAATCGAGCCGGAAGGGCGCATCCTCAACAAGCGAGGCGTGGCCGCTTGCGGGCACCGTGGTGCGGTGCGCGGCCAAGTTGTAAACCTCGCCCTTCGCCACTTTCAAACCTTCGTCGAGGTGCAACTGCCGGTCGCGGCCATAGTCGTAGAGCCGGAAGGTGATATCCTCATTCTGCTGCACTTCCACGATGGCCAGGCCCGGGCCGATGGCGTGGACAGTTCCCGCCGGGATATAGAAGACGTCGCCAGCCGTCGGCGTGTGCCACGTCATCAAATCCTCGATAGAGCCGTCGAGCGCAGCCGCACGCATGGCGTCTGCGTTTAGCGGCGCGTCGAAACCGATGCCCAGCGTCGCGCCCGGCGCGGCATCGACCACCACCCAGCATTCCGCCTTGCCGGTGCGGCCCAAGCCTGAAGCGAGCGCCTGCGCCGCATCGGGATGACACTGCACGGACAGCTTCTCGCCGGTGAAGAGGTATTTCACCATCAGGTCCGGCATGTCGGGCGTCGGGTCGAACCAGATTTCACCCACGCGCACGCCATCGGGAGCGACGAAAGGCGCGGGCAGCACGTCGCGGCCCCAGACCTTTTCGATCACCTTTGGCTCCAGCAGCATGGCGAACCCTTCGTCAGTCGCGGCGATAGGCGAAAATGCAGTCATGCGCGCATAATTGCCATGCATATCTTGCGATTTTTACAACGCGGTCGCTTTTTGGTGCGCGCGCGCTAGGAAAAGGGCGATGACCGCACCCGCCACAATCGCCGAAGATCCGCATTGGCTGCCGCACGCGCTGGACGTTGCGGGGCAACGGATTCACTTCGTTCGGATCGCGCGGGACCGCCTGAGCGCGACCGGTTTCCTCGCTGATGTGACAGATGAGGAGATTGCCGACGAGGCATGGCTGTCCTTTGCCGATGTGCAGGCAATGACGGTCGAGACAGGACCGATCCATTTCATCTTTCACAGCGCGTTCTGCCGCTCCACCCTGCTCGCGCGGGCGATGAACATGGACGGGGTGAGTGTCGGCATGGCGGAGCCGCAGATCGTCACGCAACTCGCAGGCGCGGGTGACGCGGCGCAGGGGCTGGTGAAGCCCGTCTGCAACCTGCTCTCGCGCCCATGGCCGGATGCGCGCGCCGTGTTCGTCAAACCGACCAATCACGCCAACATGCTGATACCTGCGCTGATGGCCGCGCGGCCCGACGCGAAGGCCGTGCTGATGACCAACCCGCTGGAGAGCTTCCTGCGCTCGGTCGATCGCCGCGCGCTGATGGGGCGGCGCTGGGGACGCCAGCTCTACCTGGAAGTCATGGGTTATGCCGGGATGGATTTCGGCATGGATGGGCGCGAGCAATTCAGCATGACGGACCTGCAGGCGGCCGGTCTCGCATGGTTCCTGTCGCAGCGCCTGTTTGCCGGGCTGGTGGGCAGCAATGAAGGAAAGCGGTTTCGCATCCTCGATGGGGATCGCTTCAATGCGGAGCGCAGCCGGACTATCGAAGCCGTGCTGGACTTCGCCGGACTGCAGGCAGACGCCTCGGCCATATCGGCGGTCATGGACGGTCCGATCTTCGCCAAGCACGCCAAGCTCGGCGGGGCATTCGCCGATCCCCAGAAGATCGCCGAAGCCTCACCCTCGTTCCAGCAAGAGTGCGAGCAGGTGGCCGAATGGATCGGCATGATCGCACAGCAGGCCGGGCTCGACGTGCCGGTGAAACAGACGCTGTTCTAATCGCGCTCCAGAAACTGCTGCACCGCAACCGTGAAGGGGGCGGGCGCATCGAGCATCACGAAATGGCCAGCAGGGCCGATATCGACAAGGAACACGCCATCCAGCGCGGAATATTGCGCGCCGTAAAAGGCGCTGATGTGCTCACGTGACATGAAGTCCGGATTGAGCGGTACAATGACAGTGACCGGCACGGTGATGGCGGCAATCTCCTGCCGCATGTCGCTCGCCATCACATCGTACATCAGCTGCGCGGCGACGCGCTGATCGGTGCGCCCAGTCAGCTCGCGCAGTCGCGGCAAATTCTCCTCGTCCAATATTTGCGTGCGCAGCGTCGAATCGGGCGCGCCGGGTCCGAGTTCTCCGTTCCAGCCTCGCGCCATCATCGCCCGCATACCTTGTGCCTGCGCCAGCACTGCAACCATCTCCGGCTCGGCTCCCGGCGGCACGAAGATATGCGCCACCCATGGCAGGGCGTCGACGATCATGATGCGCCCGGGCAGTTCGGGATGCTGCGCCGCCAGCGTCATCGCCATCAACCCGCCGGCCGAATGGCCGACGATGGCAGGCGCCTGCAGGTCGTTCTCCGCGATATAGCGCGCCAGTTCCGCAATGACAGGCGCCAGCACCTCGCCCTCCGCATTGGGGCCCGCCTCTTCGCCAAAGCCGCGAACCTGCACCAGGTGGACGCGGTAACCTTCCAGATCCTCCGCCGTTTCGCGCCACACTTCGCGGCTGGTCATCAGGCCGGGAATGAAGATGATGTCATCGCCTTCTCCGCTCACTTCGACGGAAAAGCGGGTCGGCTCGAACCGGTCCTGCGCCAGCGCGGTGGACGGCATGGGCAGCGCCGCGCCTAAGACAAGCAGGGCGATCGCCAAGGATGCGATCTGTTTCATCAGTCGGGTCATAAGGTTGGTCCTCGTGTGGATTATTGCGCCGCCTGCTCGGCGGTATCGCGGAGGAAAATCTCCTCGATCGTAAGCTGGAACACATCTGCGATCTTGAAGGCGAGCGGCAGCGAAGGATCGTATTTGCCGGTCTCGATGGCATTCACGCTTTGGCGCGATACCTCCAGCCTGTCCGCCAGGTCCTGCTGGCTCCATTGCCGCTCTGCGCGAAGTACGCGGAGGCGATTGTTCACCTGCACTCTCCCGCCACGCCCATCGTTACCTTGTCGTAGACTGCGCCCACGCCCAAGCCGAAGCACCACAGGGTCGGCCACCAGAAGGCGGCGATATGCGGCACGGGAAGGTAGGTTTCGAGGAAGCCCCAGACGGCCGCTGCGGTCAGCGTCAGGCCGCTCGCCACGAGAAGCTGGCGGACATAGAGCATGCGGAAAAACTCGTCCGTCTCCTCCACGATCAGCCGGGTAAAGATCCACGGCACGGCGGCGAAGGCGAGGCCGGGCAGGGCTGCCAAGGCATAGGCGGCCGGCCCGGCGAGGCCGTTATCCTCGATCAGAATTTCGCAGGCGTAGAGCGAGCCAATATAGAGGGCCATCGCGGCGGCTATGCGCCAGAAGTAACGACGGGTTGCGGCAGTCGCGCGTTTGCTGATGGCGATCATCATGCTTCTCCTTTACCGGCGCCGATCATGCCGAAGCCGAGGCCGATGGCCCAGGCTGGAAACACCCACCATGCCCAGATGTGCGGGACGAGACCGAATGTCTCGAGAAAGCCCCAGCCTGTTCCCAGCACCAGCACGAAACCGAGCCCGACCATCGAGGCGCGGACCGCCTTGTACCGCTGATATTCGTCTGTCTCTTCGCGCAGGTAGCGCATCATCGTCCAGATCATGCCGAACGCCGGGAGCATGGGCAGGAGTGCAAGACCCCACATGAGCGTAGAGCCGTCTGCAATGCGGTTCGCGATGCCAGCGCTTCCCAGCATCAGCACCGAATAGATGGCGCTGCAGATCAGGAAGCGGCGATTGTAATCGCGCATCGCTCGCGTCATCGCGCCCTTTTGTTCCTGCAACTGTTTGCCCGATTTGATGATCGGGATCAGCAGCACGAAATTGAGCGCGAGGACGATCCAGAAGGTCGGGGCGTTGATCGCATCGGTGATGTGCAGCACCGTGATGACGGCGGCATTGGCGAAAAACAGGCCGATCCACAGACCCGGCTTCGCCTTACTTTGCGTGGTGGCGGTCATTCCTTCCTCCGTGCGAAAATCCCGCAGCAGCGCATGCGCGACGATGTCGCCACGGAGAGCGCGGGGATGGTGTAGAAGATCGGCGTGGCGGTGCTTTCGCTCACCAGACCGGCAGCAACCGCGAGCGCCAGGACAACCATCGCCGAGGCCCAGAGCAGCGCTTTTTGGATATCGCTCATATCAAGCTCCCTTGAAAATATGTAAAGGGAGCTAGACACGATTCGCCCGCTTGTCAAGCGACATTGACATTGTGATTGGCACGCTTGACGCCAACCGGCGGTCGGCGAAGCAAACACTTTCCTACACAGCGATTGCTGCGACAGGCTCCTCCGCATGATATCGCCCCGCCCCAAATACCTGCTTTATCGGCCTTTTCGCTCATATCTTGCCCCACGGCCTTTTT
Source organism: Aurantiacibacter gangjinensis (assembly GCF_001886695.1). Lineage (GTDB taxonomy): Bacteria > Pseudomonadota > Alphaproteobacteria > Sphingomonadales > Sphingomonadaceae > Alteraurantiacibacter > Alteraurantiacibacter gangjinensis. The sequence continues at coordinate 196,975 of NZ_CP018098.1, forward strand.
GCGTCTGGACAGTGCTCCAGGTGCTCCAGGTTAGCGCCGTGCACGGACCGCCTCGGGTCAAAGATAGCCACCCCAAAGCCGGTAGCGACGTTATCTTGCCATTCACCGGGTCGCGCCTACATTGGGTCTCACGAAAGGACTCAATCGACATGAGCGACAATCGCGAGCCGGAAGAAGGCAGCGGCAATCCCTGGATGAAAAGCCTGATGGTATGGGGCGGGATCTTCCTCGCCCTGTTGCTGGTGGTGACCATGGTCGGCGGACCGCGCGAACCGGCAGGGACGGCGATCCCGTATTCGGACTTCAAGGACAAGGTGGCCGAAGGCTCCGTTGCCGAAGTCGCCATCGCGCCCGATCGCATCAGCGGCCAGCTGGAGAATGGCGAGCGGTTTACCACCACGCCGGTCCCCGATCCGGAGCTGGCGGCAGAGTTGCAGGAAGCCGACGTCGTCTACAACGGCACCGAGGCCGAGCAGATGCCGCTGCTGCTCGTCGTGCTGATCAACGCGCTGCCCTTCCTGCTCATCCTGGGTCTCGCCTTCTTCGTGCTGCGGCAAATGCAGAAAGGCGGCGGCGCGGGCGGTGCGATGGGTTTCGGTAAGTCGAAGGCCAAGATGCTGACCGAAAAGCAGGGCCGCGTCACGTTCGAGGATGTGGCCGGTATCGACGAAGCGCGCGAGGAATTGCAGGAAATCGTCGAGTTCCTGAAAGACCCGCAGCGCTTCAGCAAGCTGGGGGGCACCATCCCTAAGGGCGCGCTGCTGGTCGGCTCGCCGGGTACCGGTAAGACGCTGCTAGCCCGCGCAATTGCGGGCGAGGCGCGCGTGCCCTTCTTCACCATTTCCGGCTCCGACTTTGTGGAGATGTTCGTTGGCGTCGGCGCAAGCCGTGTGCGCGACATGTTCGAACAGGCGAAGAAGAATGCGCCCTGCATCGTCTTCATCGACGAAATCGACGCCGTGGGCCGCCATCGCGGCAACGGCATCGGCAACTCGAATGACGAGCGCGAGCAGACGCTGAACCAGCTGCTGGTGGAGATGGATGGTTTCGAGGCCAACGAAGGCATCATCATCATCGCTGCCACCAACCGCCCCGACGTGCTCGACCCGGCGCTGCTGCGACCGGGCCGTTTCGACCGCCAGGTCGTGGTGCCGATCCCCGATATCGATGGGCGCGAGAAGATCCTTGCCGTGCACATGAAGAAGGTGCCGCTGGCCCCCGACGTGAACCCGCGCACCATTGCGCGCGGTACGCCCGGTTTCTCCGGCGCGGACCTTGCCAACCTCGTCAACGAAGCGGCGCTCCTTGCGGCGCGCCGCAACAAGCGCCTTGTCGCCATGCAGGAATTCGAGGACGCCAAGGACAAGGTGATGATGGGCACCGAGCGCAAGTCCATGGTGATGACCGAGGACGAGAAGAAGATGACCGCCTATCACGAGGCGGGCCATGCGCTCGTTTCGCTGAACGAGCCGGCATCGGACCCAATCCACAAGGCCACCATCATCCCGCGCGGCCGCGCGCTAGGCATGGTGATGCGCCTGCCGGAACGCGACAACTACTCCTACCACCGCGACAAGATGCACGCGAACCTCGCCGTCGCGATGGGTGGCCGCGTCGCAGAAGAGATCATCTTCGGGCATGACAAGGTATCGAGCGGCGCATCGGGCGACATCCAGTATGCGACCGATCTGGCGCGCAACATGGTCACCAAATGGGGCATGAGCGACAAGCTCGGTCCGCTCCAGTATGAGGCGAGCCAGGAAGGCTATCTCGGTATGGGCCAGACGACCCGCACCATGTCCGGTGCGGAGACCAACAAGCTGATCGATGCCGAAATCAAGGATCTCGTCGAAAGCGGCCTGAAGCGCGCCACCGACATCCTGACCGAGCAGGAGGACAAGCTCCACCTGCTCGCCCAGGCCATGCTGGAATACGAGACGCTGACCGGCGACGAAATCGACCAGCTGATGAAGGATGGCAAGATCGACCGCCCCGACACGCCGACCGGCCCGATACCGGTCCAGCCTGCGCATGGCTCGCTGGTGCCCAAGGCCGGCAAGCGCTTCGGCGGCGATAGCGAGGCTCCCCAGGGGGCCTGAGCGGGAGCCACCAGGCACCTTCGTGCATTGTCGTGAAGATCAAGGAGGTCATGCCATGACGAAACTGAATGCTATCCTCGTCTCCGCGCCGCTGCTCATGCTTGCTGCAGCCTGTTCGCCGGAGACGGCGGATAATGCGGAAACCACGCTAGAGAACGCTGCTGCCGACACCGCTGAAAACGCCGAAGTCGTGCAGGAAGTTGTCGAGGATGCGGCCATTGTCGCTGCTGACGAAGTGAGCGAAGGCGCCGCCGATTTGCGTGACAACATGGCCGATGACGAAGCGGCCGAAGCCCAGACCGACGGGCAACTCGACGGCACAGACTGACCGGTCGAGGCTTTCCTACAGATATGGACATGGACATGGGCGGTGCAGCGATGCGCCGCCCTTCACATATGGTTCACCCTCGAGAAAGGAAAGCGGCGCGCATCATCAATGGGAGAACCCGAACGTGCGCCTAGTCTTTGCCGCCATCTTCGCCATGAGCCTGTCCATTCCCGCCACCGCTTCGGCGCAGGACATGCGTCTGGACGAGTTTCTCGAAAAGGCGGAGCGGCTGGAGCGGCGCGGCCCGCTCGCGCTGCTATCGAGCGACTTCGGGCTGTTGAAGGACGAGGTGGAGGCCAGCGCTGCTCTCTACCGCAACCGCATCGCCAGCGACCGCGCAGCGGGCCGCACGCCGCATAGCTGCCCGCCCGAGCAGGGCAGCGCCAGGCTCTCGTCTGACGATGTCCTCTCGCATCTGCGCAGCTATCCGGCGAGTCGCCGGCCCAGCATCACCATCCGGCGCGCCTTCTTCGACATGATGGCGCAGCGCTATCCGTGCAACTGAAGCGTCTCAGAAGGCGCCTAGAGCCAGCAGTAGCCACAGGAACAGCGTGATGATGATCCAGATGAACAGGCTCAGCGCCATCAGCCGCCAGAATGCTGAGAACCGCCTCAATTCGTATGAATAGCGCAACTGCTTGTACATGTGTACCGGCACAATCAGCATGGCTGCGACCACCAACGCGCCCGCCTCGATACCAGCCTTCGCCAGCAGCGATAGCGTAATGAAAAGCAGCGTCACGAAGCTGAGCGAATAGGTGACGAAAATCGCATGATCGTAGCCTGCAAACCGCCGTCGCCACAGGAAAAGCAGATACATGAAGGGGATCGAGATCGGGATCAGCATCCAGCTGAATTTGTAGGCATTGGCCTGCAATTTATAGATCATCAGGTCCGGGTCCTGCTGCCACTTCTCGATCAGCACCTCGTCCAGCGCCGGTATTCCGATTGTACCGACGAAATTGGTGCGGGAGTTGGCAGCAAGATCGAGCGCCTCGATCTGCTCCAGACCGTCCAGCACGGTTTGCGCCTCTGCCAGCCGGGTTTCTGCCGCTTCCCGCTCTTCTGTGCTGGCATTCTCTTCTATCGCGTCGAGTCGCTCTTGCGCCGTGTCGCGCTCCGCCTCGGCGCGCGCTTCGATCCGTTCGACTGCAGCCTGCGTGTCGGGTGACTGCAGGCCGGTAGGCGCGGTCAGGCCCAGCACCTGGAACACGGCGAACATCAGGAAGACACCGAACAGGAACAGCGCCATGGGCGAAACGAAGCGCGCCCGCTCGCCATCGATATAGCGCCGCGTCAGCTTGCCGGGGCGAAACACCAGCATCGGCAGCGTGCGCCATAGCTTTCCTTCGAAATGCAGCGCGCCGTGCAGCAATTCGTGCACGAACGCGCTGATAGTGCGGTGGATGAGCCCCTGCTGCCCGCAAGCGCTGCAATAGGCGCCCGTCAGCTGAGCGCCGCAATTGCGACAATTGTCGGGCTGGTCGGGATGGGCATCCTTCGCGCCCGAATCCGGTTCGATCGCGCGTGCGAAAAGCCCGCCTTCTGCAGCCGAGCCGAGCCCGCCGAACCAGTCACTCATAGCAAACCGTCCCCTTGATCCACTGCCGATCCTAACGCTGCGGGCAGAGCAGGTCGAGCCGGAACAAAAGAGGATCAAAGCCGTCATGTAGGAAAGGAGACTGCAAGTGACCGCACCTACACCCACCGAAGCCCCCAAGGCCGATCCGGTATCGAATGCCGAAAAGGATCCGGAAAACTGGACGACGGGGGACGAGAATATGACCGGCGCGCAGGCCAGCTATCTCAAGACGCTGAGCGAAGAGGCCGGGCAGCCCGATGCTTACGATCCGCAGCTGACCAAGGCGGAGGCGTCCCAACGCATCGATGCGCTGCAAGAGGAAACGGGCCGGGGCCAGTAAGTCTTTTGCCGCCAACAAAAAGGGCCGCGCCTCGCAGCGCGGCCCTTTTTGGACATTCGACGATCGCGAGGATCAGCCTTCGTAATCGGCACCGATCGAGGTGGAGCGCGTGGGGGCGGCAGCCGAGAGGCGCATGGCCTCTGCCGACTGGCTCAGCGAACCGATTTCGTCCGCCTCGTCTTCCTCGTCGGGCAGGATCGTCTGCAGCGACTGCACCAGCGATTCGTTCAGCGCCTTGGGCTTTACGGTCTGCTCGGCGATTTCGCGCAGCGCGACGACCGGGTTCTTGTCACGGTCACGATCGAGCGTGATTTCCGCACCGCCGGAGATTTCTCGCGCACGCTGGGCGGCCAGCAGGACGAGATCGAAACGGTTGGGAACTTTGTCGACGCAATCTTCGACAGTAACGCGCGCCATAGAGCACTCCGGAAAAATCGAGGGTATCGGAAAGCGTGCGAGGTAGGCGGATTGCGCAGATTCGTCAAGGTTTCCCTCAGCGCCGCGTCTGCTAACAGGGTGGCAATGACGCAAACAGCGCAACCCTATCGCGAGCCGGACCCGTTTACCGCCGAAGCGCAGGGTCTTTCCTTCACATTCTATCCCGACGGTGCCGACCGCAAGGCGGCCATGTTGGAAATGATTGAGAGCGCGCAGGAAAGCCTGAAAATCGCGTTCTACATTTTTGCCAGGAAGGGTGTGGGCGAGGAGATGCGCGACGCGCTGGTGGCGGCGGCAAAGCGCGGCGTCGAGGTCACGCTGATCGTCGACGGGTTCGGGGCAGAGGTGGACGAGGATTTCTTCGCCGACCTGACCGCTGCTGGGGGCACATTCCTGTGCTTCCTCGCCAAATGGAGCCGCCGCGCGCTTATCCGCAACCACCAGAAAATCCTGATCGCCGATGACAAGGCCGTGATGCTTGGCGGCTTCAATATCGAGGACGATTATTTCGCCCCGCCAGCAGAGAATGGGTGGAACGATCTAGGTTTTCGCATGGAAGGCGAGGCGGTGGGCCGTGTGGCTGAATGGTATGCGCAGCTCGTCGAATGGGCGAGCGACGACAAGGCGCAGTTCCGCGACATCCGCCGCCGCGTGGAACATTGGGAGTCAGGCGATGCACCGGTGCAATTGCTGATCGGCGGGCCGACCAAGGGCAAATCGAGCTGGGCGCAATGCGTCGCACGCGATCTGCAGGAAGGCGAGCGGCTGGACATGATGATGGCCTATTTCTCGCCTAACAAGAAGCTGCGGGAGAAGATCCATGCGATCGCCCGCAAGGGCAAAACGACGCTCATCATGGCCGGCAAGAGCGACAATGGGGCAACGCTCGGCGCCAGTCGTGCGCTCTATGGCAAGCTGCTGGAAGCCGGCGCGAAGATCTACGAATTCATGCCCTGCAAGCTGCATACGAAGCTGATCGTGCTGGACGACGCGGTCTATATGGGCAGCGCCAATTTCGACATGCGCAGCCTTTATGTGAACTTGGAAATCGTGCTGCGGATCGAAGACGCCGTGCTCGCCGACCGGATGCGCGAATTGCTGGAGCACCGCCGCAGGGCCAGTGACCGCATCACGCAGGCCGAGTATGAAAAGGATGCCACCCTGCTGACCCGCGCCAAATGGTGGGCGAGCTGGTTTCTCGTGTCGGTCGTGGACTACAATGTCAGCCGCAAATTAAATCTGGGGCTGTAGCGCGGCGGCTCACTCAAACCCGTAATCCGAATAATCCTTCATATTCGGGCTGCTGAACTTGGTAAACTCCGCCTGGAAAAGCAGCGGCACGTTGCCGGTGGAGCCATGGCGCTGTTTGGCGACGATCAGCGTCGCCTTGTTGCGCAATTCCAGATAGCGATCTTCCCACACCCGGTACTTTTCCTTGTCGCCTTCCGAGGACGTTTCGGTCGGCATGTCGGGGCGCAGCGCCTCGTGGTAATAATCGCCGCGATAGATGAACCAGACCATATCGGCATCCTGCTCGATCGAGCCTGATTCCCGCAGGTCGGACAGCATGGGACGCTTATCCTCGCGCTGCTCGACCGCGCGGCTAAGCTGCGAGAGCGCGATCACCGGCACCTGCAATTCCTTCGCCAGCGTCTTCAGGCCGCGGCTGATTTCGGAGATTTCGTTCACGCGGTTATCGTTTGCGCGGCCCGAGCCCTGCAGCAGTTGCAGGTAATCGACCACGATCAGCCCGATATCGTGTCGCCGCTTCAGCCGCCGCGCGCGGGTGCGCAGGCCCGAGATCGTCAGCGCAGGCGTATCGTCGATGTAAAGCGGCAGTTCGGTCAGCTTTTGCGCGGCATAGGAGAGCTGTTGGAACTCTTCCTTGCGCAGTTTGCCCGAGCGCAGCGCCTCGGACGAGATTTCCGCCTGTTCTGCGAGGATACGCGTGGCCAGCTGGTCACTGCTCATTTCGAGGCTGAAAAAGGCGACCGGCGCGCCATAATTGTGCTTACCGCCATCGCGCTGGTAGCGCAGATACTCCTCCGCGCAATTGAAGGCGATATTGGTGGCGAGCGAAGTCTTGCCCATGCCGGGGCGGCCGGCGAGGATGATGAGGTCGGAATTGTGCAGGCCGGCCGTCTTGCTGTCGATCGTTTCAAGCCCGGTCGTCTTGCCCGACAGGCCGCCGCCCGAATTCATCGCCGCTTCAACGAGGCGGATGGCTTCCATGCTGGCGCTTCGGAAGGCGACGCCAGCCTTCTCGCTGGTGGCGCCCTCGGCCACGTCGAACAGGCGCTTTTCGGCCATTTCGATCTGACGCATCGGCTCGACCTCTTCCGAGGTGTCGAGCGCTTCCTCCACCAGATTGCGACCCACGCCGACCAGTTCTCGCAGCAGAGCGAGGTCATAAATCTGCTGGGCCAGTTCACGCGGGGCGAGCAGGCCCTGGCCGTCCGCCGTTAATTGCGCGAGGTATCCCGTGCCGCCCAGTTCGGACAGAGCCTCGTCCCCTTCGAAATAGGGTTTGAGCGTCACCGGCGTCACCACCATCTGGCGGTCGATCAGGGTCAGGATGCGGTCGAGAATGCGGCCGTGGATCGGCGCGTAGAAGTGTTGCGGGCGCAATTCGACCGGCAGCTCTTCCAGCACGCGATTGTCGATCAGCACGGCGCCAAGAAAGGCGGCTTCGGCTTCCAGATTGGTCGGCAGGCTGCGGCCTTGGGGCGCGGCGTCGGTATCGGCGGGCTTCTCGCCGGCAAGGATCAGCTGGTCTTCGGACATGGCGGCATTGATGCGCGCTGGGCTCGCCAACCGCAAGCGTGCGATGCGGCAAATATTGCCTGCGGCCCTGTGGAAAGCGGGGAGAATAACCGCCACCGCCTTATTGATGATTGCGCGCGTCCATCGAGGTCGGCATCAAAGGGCGGCATGGCCGACGATACCGCCAATTCAATCGAGACGATTACGCTGGACGAGGCGACCGTTATCGCGCGCAGCGAAGATATCGAGCGCGAGCGCGAAGTGGCGATGCGCGATCTGGTGCAGGACAATCTTTTCAAGCCCCAGCGCGCCATCGAAAGCGGGCATCTCGGGCCATGGCATGTGCACCTCGCCGTGGTCGATGGCATGCTGGCCTGGCATCTGAAAGACCGCGCTGGCCGCGAAGCGGGAACCATTGGGTTGGGCCTTGCCCGCATGCGCCGGTCGATCCGCGACTACTTCGCCATCTGCGATTCGTACTACAAGGCGCTGCGCCGCGCCTCCGCGCAAGAGATCGAGACCATCGACATGGCGCGCCGGGCCATCCACGATCGCGGCACGCGTCACCTGCTCGATGCGCTGAACGGCAAGGTGGAAACCGACTTCGAGACGGCGCGGCGGCTGTTCACGCTGATCTGCGTGCTGCATATCAAGGCGTGATTCGCGCTTCTTCCAACATGTCGGGCTAACCCATGGGCCGCACTCGCAAGACAGTCTGGCGCTGGCGAATCATCGCCTTCCTGCTGCTGGCCGCAATGATCGCTGCTGCGTGGGGCTGGTGGGAAGCGATCCGCTGGCAACCTTCGCGCACCGACTATCCGACGCAAGGCGCGCTGATCGGGGCGAGCGACGGCGCCGTCGATTTCCGCGAATTGCGCGGTGCAGGGGCAGAATTCGTCTATCTGGAGGCCAGCAGCGGTGCTGGCGACCGCGATCCGCGCTTCGCGCGAAACTTCGCTGCCGTGGAAGATATGAGCCTGCCCCATGGTGTCGTGCATGCCTACGATCCGTGCGTTTCAGCCGAGCGGCAGGCAGCCAATTTCGTCACGATCGTGCCGCGTGACGCTGGGCTGCTGCCACCTGCCATTGCGCTGGACAGACTGGCAAGCGAGTGCGGCGATCCCATTGTCGAAGCCGGGCTGGAAAGCGAGCTCACCACCTTCATCAACCAGGTCGAGGGGCACACCGGCCAGCCTGTGGTGCTGAAAGTGTCTGCCAGGTTTGAGGCAGCGCACGGAATTGGCAATCGGATAGAACGCAATCTGTGGCTGGAACGCGATTTCCTGCAGCCGGATTATGCCGGACGGCCATGGACGCTATGGACTGCCACGACGTATTTTCGTGGGGGAGCAGGCGAGGAGCCCTTGCGATGGGTGGTGGTGCAGCCGTAGAATAATCGCCGTTACGTCCCGCTTCGAGGCGCTTAGCAGACAAGCTGAACCAGCAAATCTCTCATATGCTATAACGCCAAAATGCGAATCGCACTGTCCCTTGCCGCCGCGCTGATGCTCTCCGTTCCTGCCCACGCGCAGGACGACACGCGTTTCATTTTTACTTTCGACGGCGATGTCGACTGGCCGACCAATACGGCCCGCCTCGCAGAGACCGCGCACCAGCGCGCGGAAGATATTGTCGACCCAGCCTATGTGATCTGTTCCGGCGGTTCCGGAGAGACCGCCCGCGAGCGGCGGCGTGAAGTGCGATCCGCGCTCGCCCTTGCCGGTGCTGCGCCCTTCCGGATCCTCGACGCAGGCGTTTGCGATGCGCAGATCACGGGACGATCGCGCCGCGCCATCGGCGAAAACAATGTCTGGCTGGGGCTCGCGCCCTATCAGCAGGTGGTCGAATTCGTGAACAGGCGGCTAGGCGGTAGCTAGGCCGCGCTCAGGCGTCCGCGCCGTCCAGCCATTCCACCAGCGCGCCGAGGCAATCGCGTGCCAGTGCCTTGCAACGTTCCGGGCTCCAACCCTGGTGTTCGTCGGGCCAGTCGGCATTGTCCTTGAACGGCATTTCCAAGGTCATGGCCACCGCTTTGTAGCGATGTGCGACCTGGTTGGTGCTGATCGAAAGATTGGCTTGGCCTGCGGGTGTTTTTGGATAGCCCTTTTCCATCTGAAAGTCCGGCGTGCGGCGATTGAGCAGGCGCTGGTAGCGGCGCATCTTGCCTTCCCATTCCGGCGTCATGTCGGGAAGCGCATCATAGCCTTCTAGGAAGCAAGCGGCGATGGCTTCATCACCATGCACGTCCATCGAGAAATCGACGCCGCTCTCATCCATCGCATTACGTATGGCAAGCACTTCGGGTGACTTCTCTGCCGTAGGATTATCCCACTCCCGGTTGAGGTTCACGCCCACGCCATTGGTGCGCAAATGGCCGCGAAAGCTGCCATCGGGATTGCAGTTGGGTACCACATGCAGGCGGCACTTTTGTCGCAGCACGCGACCAATGACGTCGGCAGGGTCGGTAAGCACTTCCAGCGCACCTTCCATCCACCATTCGGCCATGCTTTCGCCGGGATGCTGCCGTGCGTAGAGCCAGACCTGCGTGTCGCCTTCGCCCATTTCCAGGCAATCGATGCTGCGCCCATCCAGCGTTTCGCCGAGGCGGCGATAGGATACGCCGTCCGACGCTGCGGCCTTTGCCGCCAGGTCGTTGTGCCGTTCCATCGAATAGGGCGCAAAATAGGCGAACCATGCAAGGTCGGAGGCAGGCGTGTAGCGGATCGTCAGCGTGCCGTTGCCGGCATCCTTGTTGTAGCTCGTTTCCGCGCGGCCCCAGAACTGGCGATCTTCGCTCACGCAGGCGCGGTAGCCGGGCCAGCCTTCGGGATAGGCGCTGTCGGCGAGATTATCGATCGTCAGAACCAGCTCTCGTCCCGCAGCACCGCTGACGCGGAAATGAAACCATTGTGCGAATTCGCTCATATGGTCGGCGGGAATGTGCAGATGGGCCTTGGCACCATCCACCGAAACGACTTCTATATTGCCGCTGTCGAAGCCGGCATCGATTGTAATATCAGATGTAATCATTCCACCGCGATAGTCTCGCCGCTCACGCCTGGGAACCCCGAAAAGAGGGCCTCCGCCATGCGCGGCGCGGCGGCGGCATCGGATGCGAAATCGCTATTGGCGGTGGCGGCCATGCTGGCGCGGCCTTCCCACAGATTGGTGCCGCCTTCGGCAGCGCGGATGCTGACCGCGATCTCGCGCTGGATCGTCTCGCGCGGGCCGCCATCGAACAGGCTGTTGAGATTGATGCCCACGCCTACTCCGACGCCCGAACCGAAGGTGCCTGTCGACCCGCCAACGCCGACGCCGACGGGGCTGCGGCGCGCACCGTCCTCATCGACGATGTATTGATCGAGATCGACCTGCGCGACCTGCTCGCCATTCACGGCAACAACGCGGTAGCCAAGCTCTTCCAGTTCCAGCCGCACGGCCTCGCGGTAAATGCCGTATTCGATGCTCTCGCCCTCGATACCGGGCGCAGGCACGATCTGGATCGTACCCTGCGCGAGGAAAGTGGGCTCGTCGGTGACGAAGCGGGTCACATCGACGGGTGAAACATAGGCCGGCGTGGCGCATCCGGCGACCAGAACGGCAGGGGCGAGAGCGGCGAGAAGTTTTTTCATGACAGGGGCCTAACGCTTGGAGCACGGCAAGGTGCCGCGCCGGACTATGGCCAACCTTCTGCCGGATTGCGGCGCGAGTCAAAGCTGCTAAGCGGACGCGATGGCAATGAAGTGTCCCGTTCTCATCACCGGCGGCGCCGGGTATATCGGCAGCCATGCGGTCCTCGCCCTGCGCGATGCAGGATGGCCGGTGGCGGTAATCGACAATCTCTCGACCGGCTTCCGCTTTGCCGTGCCCGATGACGTGCCGCTTTATGAGGCCGATATTGCCGACCAGGATGTGCTGGCGGAAATCTTTGCCGACTGGGGCTTCGGCCAAGGGCGCGGCGCGGTCATGCACTTCGCCGGATCCGTCGTGGTGCCAGACAGCGTGGCGGATCCGCTTGGCTATTATCACAACAATACGGTGAAGAGCCGCGCGCTCATCGAAAGCGTGGTGAAGGCGGGCGTGCCTCATGTCATCTTTTCCTCCACCGCTGCGACCTACGGCGTGCCCGAAAGCTCGCCGGTTACGGAGGACACGCCCAAGGCGCCGATCAATCCCTATGGATGGTCGAAGCTGATGACCGAGCAGATGCTGGCCGATACCGCTGCCGCCCATGACATGAACTATGGCGCGCTGCGCTATTTCAATGTTGCAGGTGCCGACCCCGAGGGCCGCACCGGACAGTCCACGGCAGGGGCGACGCATTTGATCAAGGTTGCGGTGGAAGCGGCGACGGGCAAGCGCGACAAGGTGGCCGTCTACGGCACGGACTATGACACGCCCGATGGCACAGGCGTGCGCGATTATATCCATGTCAGCGATCTGGCGGCCGCGCATGTGCTGGCACTGGAAGCGCTGATCGACCAGCCCGACCGCTCGCTGACGATGAATTGCGGTTACGGGCGCGGCTTCTCCGTCCTCGAAGTGCTCGACGCCGTCGATCGTGTGACGAACCAAACCATTACCCGCGAAATGGCACCGCGCCGCGCGGGCGATCCCGATTCGCTGGTGTCGGACCCATCGCGGATCAAGGCGACCCTGCCATGGAAGCCGGAATATGCCGATTTGGATGCCATCGTCGCTCATGCGCTGGCATGGGAGCGCAAACTGGCCGAGATTCGCGGCGGATAGCCGGCGGGCGGTTGACTTGCTGCCACGTCCGCCGTATCGGCGCGCTTGAATTTCCGGCATCGGAGCACCATCTCCGGTGCCGATTATTTTTCAGGAATAGTATCATGAAGATCCGCAACAGCCTCAAGTCGCTGAAGAACCGTCACCGCGATTGCCGCGTCATCCGCCGTCGCGGCCGCACCTATGTGATCAACAAGACGAACCGTCGCTTCAAGGCCCGCCAGGGCTGATGCGACCCCTGCCGCGCTTTCGCAGCGGCATCGGTCTTAGGAAAAGCCCCCGCCACCACGGGGGCTTTTTGCATGTCTGAGGCTCGTCCGACCGCCGTCGTCTGGGATGTGGGGCGCGTGCTCTATCGCTGGGACTTGCGCTGCCTCTTCGGACAACTGATTGCCGACAATGCCGAACTGGATTGGTTTCTCGCCAATGTCGTCACCGAGGAATGGCATTTCGAACACGATGCCGGCCGGCCCATCGGAGAGATGGTGGTCGAGCGGCAGCGCCATTTCCCTGCCTATGCCGATATTATCGCGGCCTACGAAACCCGTTTCAACGAGACGATACCCGGCCCGGTAGAGGGCACGCACGAATTGGTGGAAGCGCTGGCGGCGCACGGCGTGCCGCAATTTGCGCTAACCAATTTCGGCGACGAGTTCTGGGCGATGTTCGCACCGACGGCGCCCATCTTCGATCACATGCGCGACATCGTCGTCTCGGGACGCGAAAAATGCGTGAAGCCCGACCCGGCGATCTACGCCATCGCCGAAACGCGTTTCGGCATCACTCCCGATCGATTGCTCTTCATCGATGACCGGGCGGATAATATCGCTGCGGCTGAGGCGCGCGGCTGGCATGGCCATGTCTTCCAAGGCGCAGACGCTGCCGCTGCAGACCTGCGTCGGTACGGCCTTCTCACCCCATAAAAAATGGCCCCGATGCGCGTTTGGGCGAATCGGGGCCTTTCGAAGTGCCTGCCCGGATGGAGAGAGGGGCAGGTCGGGATGGGGATCAACCGTTGCAGCGATTGAGGTGCGAATCGCGCATGTCCTCGCCGCGCACGGTGAAGCGCACGATCGAGCCGACTTCGCGGCGCAGTTCCGAACAGACGCGCAAGTCGCGGTCGCGGCTGCGCGGGCCGGTGCACGTCGTGCCTTCGCAGCGGAACAGCACGCCGCCGGCAATGACTTCCTCCTCATCGGTGGGGGCAGCGAGTTCAGCCGTGAAATATGGTGCGGACTGCGCTTGCAGGGCGAGGGGTGAAAAGGCCGCAGCGGCTGCGAGCGCGGCACCGGCACTCACGGTGGCAAGACGGCGGACAGTCGTGAAGGTCATCGGGGGGCTCCTCTGAACAAGTCAATGCGTTGCAATGGACAACCAGTTGCGAAATGCGACCTATCCTCTTAAGTTGCGTTTCGCAACCCTTATTGATGAAAATTTTTGGCTTTCCGGCGTTTGGCTGTAGGACGGATGCGGGACACAGGATTTTGAATGGGCATAAGAGAACCACTTCGCGAACTTGGCTGCGGCCTGCCGCATGCGCTGGAAGTGATGGGAGAGCGATGGTCGTTCCTCATCCTTCGAGCCGCCTTCAACGGCCTCTATCATTTCGAGGAGTTTTCGCAGGAGCTGGGGATTGCTCGCAATATCCTGTCCAACCGCCTGGCAAACCTGGTCGAACACGGCGTGCTGGCGCGCACGCCTTGCGAGGATGACAGGCGCAAGGTGGAATACCGCCTGACCGAAAAGGGCCTCGGCCTGCTGCCCGCCATGCTTGCGCTGCGCCAATGGGGCGAGAAATACGCGCCGGACTACAATCCCGATCTTGTCCTTGTCGATTGCCGTGACGGCCTGCCGGTGGCGCCTATCGGCATTCGCGCCGCCGACGGGCGCGAATTGAGTTGGCACGAGCTGGGCTGGCAAACACCGGACAAGGTCGGCCAGCCGGTGGAGCGGCACGATCTCGGACACGCCGCAGAACCGGTCTAAACCCGCGCCGGAGCGTACACCGGACGGCCGCTACATCATCGTGCGCGGACGATTGTGGCGCGCCACCAATCCGGCCTTGCCAAAGGGCCAGCGTCAGAAACTGGCCAATGAGCTGATGGACGCCCGCCGCGCCGTGCGCGACGCGAAAGACGATCCCGCCGCCATGAAAGCCGCCCGCGCCCGCGTCCACGCGGCGAAAGTCGCGCTAGGCGAACGCGGCCCCGTATGGTGGGATGACGGCGCGCCGGACTACAATCGTAGCCTGGTTAAAAACACGCCTTACGGGGAGACAGACTGATCTGCGCTCCCGTGACGAAATCGCTGAAGTCTACAGTACTGGCACTCCGGCAAGATCCGCATTGGTCACATTCGTGGATTCTGATGCCGCGAAATGTGCGACGAAAACGCTTTCCACGGGATTGCCGTTGCCATCCCTCGCCGGTTCGAAACGCGCATGTTCGGCCAGGCTCGGGCACAGGGCCTGTCCGCGTGCTTCGGCCTCGCCTTCTAGCGGCAAAGCCAGGCAAGTGCGGACATTGCCGGCGGTATCGACGAGTAAACCGAAACGCAGTTCGGGAAGACCATAGAAACGCTGGAGGCTAGGAACGTCTCGAGCGATTTCTCGCTGCCACTCGTCGCTGTTCAGAGGCTGAGCGGACTGGACTTCCTCCGAAGCTGTTTGCGCTTGACCTGCGGTCGAGACTCCCATGGCGAGCACCGTGCAAATCGCTGCGGTCGCTTTTTGGAATACCGGCATATCTACTCTCCTGTTTCCCCCGATGTAAAAGCCTCTCCGACAGGGTTTGAATGCCCCCTGAACATAAGGGCTCAGGCTCGCGGCGCCTGCCTCCGGTAGCTCAGCGCTTCCGCCACGTGGATGCGACCGACATTCTCCGCCCCCGCAAGATCGGCAATGGTTCGCGCGACGCGGAGCATACGGGTATAGGCGCGGGCGGAGAGGCGCATCTTTTCCGCCGCTTGCATCAGCAGGGTGCGGCCCGCCTCGTCCGGCGTGGCGCAGGCTTCCAGCGCTTCTCCATCCAGTTCGGCATTGGAGCGCACACCGCGCGCGGTCTGGCGCTGGCGGGCTGTGGCGACGCGTGCTGCGACCTCGGCGCTGCCCTCGGCCGGGGGCGGCAGCGACAGGTCGGCGGCGCTGACGGGGTCGACTTCGACATGAAGGTCGATCCGGTCGAGCATCGGGCCGCTGACCTTGCTCTGGTAGTCTACCGCGCATTTGGGCGCGCGGCTGCAGGCTAGCTCCGGATCGCCCAGATGGCCGCAGCGGCACGGATTCATCGCCGCGATTAACTGTACGCGCGCCGGGTAGGCGACATGGGCGTTGGCGCGCGCGACATCGACCTTGCCGGTCTCCAGCGGTTGGCGCAGCGAATCGAGCACGGCCCGCTGGAATTCGGGCAATTCGTCGAGGAACAGCACGCCAAGATGCGCGAGGCTGACTTCGCCTGGCCGCACGCGCAATCCGCCGCCGGTCAGTGCCGCCATGCTGGCCGAATGGTGCGGCGCGCGAAAAGGCCGGGTGCGGCTGATCTTTCCGCCTTCCAGCGTGCCTGCCACCGATTGGACCATGCTGACTTCCAGCGCTTCTGCAGGCGTGAGCGGCGGCAGGATACCCGGCAGGCAACTGGCGAGCAGCGATTTGCCGGCCCCGGGCGGGCCGTTCATCAGCAGATTGTGTCCGCCCGCTGCTGCGATTTCGAGAGCGCGCTTGGCGGTTTGCTGCCCTTTGACCTGCTTCAGGTCCGGCCCGAGATGCGCCTCGTCCACCTCGCCCGGTGCCGGCTCGGCAATCTCCGACTTGCCCGACAGATGCGCCAGCAGGGCGACGAGATCTTTTGCCGCGCAAACACGCACACCGCTGGCCCAGCGCGCTTCTGGGCCTTGCGTTTCTGGACAAATCAGGCCGAGATCGGTCTCGGTTGCATGCAGCGCGGCGAGTAGCACACCGGGCGATGCCACAATGCGCCCGTCTAGCGCCAGCTCGCCCACGGCCAGCCATTCGCTCAGCTCCTCGGCATCGATCACGCCCATGGCGCCCAGCAGGGCGAGCGCGATCGGCAAATCGTAATGCGACCCTTCCTTGGGCAAATCCGCAGGCGACAGGTTGATGGTGATGCGCTTTGGCGGCAGCGACAGGCCCATCGCGGCAAGCGCGCTCTGCACCCGTTCGCGGCTCTCGCCCACGGCCTTGTCGGGCAGGCCGACAATGGTGAAACGCGGCATCCCGGCGGCAAGCTGGCACTGCACCTCCACGCTGCGCGCTTCCAGCCCGAGATAGGCGACCGTCGATACCAGTGCGACCACGCGTGAACCCCCGTTCGTACTCCTTACGTGCCCACGGGATAGCGCCGCTGCGTAGGGTGTCGAGTTTAAACATCCTTAATGCATGGGAAACCCCGTATCTTCGGATTTGGGCAGGACGGCGCTGGCATTACACTGCCTATGCGAGCCCTGATTACCCTGATTTCCGCGTTTTTTGCCGTTTCCAGTATTCCTGCCACAGCGCAGCAGATCACGGTGACAGAGGAA
The DNA here is from genome assembly GCF_001886695.1 of Aurantiacibacter gangjinensis. Lineage (GTDB taxonomy): Bacteria > Pseudomonadota > Alphaproteobacteria > Sphingomonadales > Sphingomonadaceae > Alteraurantiacibacter > Alteraurantiacibacter gangjinensis. The sequence continues at coordinate 213,810 of NZ_CP018098.1, forward strand.
TGGGTGACGGTCGAAACGGTGGAGCATACCGCCTCGCGCTACGTGTCTCCCCTCCACGAGCGGACCGAGCAGGCTGCAATTGCCGCTTACGGCCCGTTCCGCGTGATCGACGAAAACACCGCCGCACTGGTCGACATCACGCGCGCTGGCGCCCCCGAACATTTCGCCGCCATGCTGGCCGCATACCCCGCCATCGATACGCTGGAATTCGTCGAGGCGCCCGGCACGCATGACGACCGCGCTAATTTGCGCCTGGGCCGCATGATCCGCGAGCGCGGCATCGCCACACGTGTGAAGGATGGTGGTTCGATCCGTTCCGGTGCGGTGGAGCTGTTCCTGGCTGGCGCGATTCGCGAGATCGACGAGGGCAGCGAGTTCGCCGTGCATGGCTGGCTGGACGATTGGGGGCGCGGTGCGGAAGATTATCCGGCAGATGCGCCCGAGCATCGCCGCTATCTCGATTACTATATGGAAATGGGCATGGACGAAGCGCAGGCGCGCGCCTTCTACAGCATGACCAATTCGGTGCCTTTCGAAGACGCACGGTGGCTGACCGGCAGCGAGATGCGCGAATGGGTGCAGGACGCATCCGATAGTGGCCAAGCCGAGAGTGAAGAAGATTCGCAGCCCCGCCTTGCCTATCTTGACTTGGAGCCGGTGCTTCAGTAAGCGCGCACCCATACGGGAGGCCGCCGCTGGTTCGGTGGCCCTTTTCTTTTGATATTCGAGGTATTGTCACCATGAAGCGCACATTCCAGCCGAGCAACCTCGTGCGCGCTCGTCGCCACGGTTTCTTCGCCCGCAAGGCCACCCCGGGTGGCCGCAAGGTGCTGCGCAACCGCCGTCGCCGCGGTCGCAAGACGCTCTGCGCCTGATTCGTTAGCCTCAAACGCCGGCGGCCGCATCCGCGGCCTTAGGCTTTCCGGCCTAACCGGCCGACGCGCATTCGCGCTTGCGGGCTCCTCTTGGAGCCCGTTTTCGTGCGTGAAGGCGACACTTGGCAAAATCAGGCGCGATTAGCGACTGACCGAGGGCGACTGTCCGACCGCAGGTGCCCCGCTGCGAAGCGAAGGGAATAGCGCCGAGAACGAAGCCGCGGATGCGGCTTCGCAAAACAAAAGATTCCAAATCTCGGCGCTTCCTATCTATCTCAATGCCCATGACCCCCACCGTCCTCACCAAACGGGCCGACTTCCTCGCGGCGAATCGGGGGCTGCGCAATGCGCGGCCCGGTTTCGTGCTGCTGACGCGGCCCAATGGCGGGGAGGGGATACGCTATGGCATCACCGTCACCAAGAAGATCGGCAATGCCGTGGTGCGCAACCGCGTGAAGCGCCGCTTCCGCGAATTGCTGCGCGCTGCCCTGCCGGACCATGGCCTGCCCGATCACGACCACGTGCTGATCGGTCGCGATGCCGCGCCGACGCGCGACTTCGCACAGATGGCGAAAGAACTCGAGATCGTGCTGGGTCAGGCGGCGGGAGGGAAGGGCGACCCGGCGCGCCGCCCGCGCAAAGGCGCCAAGAGGAGGCCACGATAGGCCGCGTTCTCATCTGGATTGCGCGCGGCTGGCAACTTGGCCCCAGCCGCATCCTGCCGCCCACATGCCGCTTCCAGCCATCATGCAGCGCCTATGCAATACAGGCTATAGAGAAGCATGGTGCAATCAGGGGTGGATGGCTGGCGCTCAAGCGTATATTGCGCTGCAATCCCTGGGGGGGACATGGGCACGACCCGGTGCCCTGACTGCTAGCAAACGACTTTTCGCGACGGACGATTATCTTGGACAACCAGCGTAACCTTATTCTCGCCGTGGTGCTGAGCGCCCTCCTGCTGTTCGGCTGGGATTTCGCCATGCGCACGTTCTATCCCGAGCCGGAAACCGCACCGATCGACGCCGCCAGTCGCGAGGACGCGCCCATGCAACGGGTAGATGGCGGCGATGGCACGACAGGCATCGATGTGGGCGACGGGATGGAGCGGCCGCTCAATCTCGATGCCGAGCTTGCCACCGCAGACCGCATCACCATCGATGCGCCTGAAATCGCCGGCACGCTGAACCCCGTCGGCGCCCGGATCGACGACATCGTCCTCAAGACCCACCGCCAGACGGTGGACGACGACAGCGGCCCTATCCGCCTGTTCGCGCCGCGCGGAACCGAAGGTCAGCAATTCGCGCGCTTCGACTGGGTGGGCGAAGGCGTCGAGACGCCCGGCGCCGAGACGGTGTGGCAGGTCACACAGGGCGAGACACTGACGGACGAAACGCCTGTCGAATTGCGCTGGGACAATGGCAGCGGGCAGGAATTCGTGCTGCGCTTCGCCATTGACGATCATTACATGTTCACCGTCACGCAGACGGTGCTGAACACGGGCGAAGGCTCGATTGCGCTCCGTCCGCGCGGCCTCATCAACCGCACCAGCGACACCGCCACGGCCTCTACATGGAACGTCCATTCCGGCCCGATTGCCGAGGGCGGCGGCGAGGTGAATTTCGACTTCGACTACGAGGACGTGACCGAAGCGCGCCGCGTCGACCTTCAGGGCAATACCAACTGGCTGGGCTTTACCGACATCTACTGGATGAGCGCGCTTGTCGCAGACAGCGAGAGCGCGTCCTCCGGCTTCTTCGCGCCGCTGGGCGGATCGAACTTCGCTGCCGTGCTGGAATATGAAGCGGTCACCGTACCCGCCAATGGCAGCATGACCCGCACCACGCAGCTCTTCGCCGGGGCGAAGGAAAGCGGACTGCTGGATGCCTATGAAGATAGCGGTATTTCCAATTTCGGCCGTGCCATCGACTGGGGCTGGTTCGGCTTCATCGCCTGGCCGATGTGGCAGGTGCTGATTTTCCTCTTCGGCCTGCTCGGTAATTTCGGCCTCGCCATTATCGGCCTCACCATTATCATCCGCGCCGTGCTGTTCCCCATCGCGCAAAAGCAGTTTGCCAGCATGGCGCAGCTGCGCGCGGTGCAGCCCAAGATGAAAGCGCTGCAGGAACGTCACAAGGACGACAAGCAGAAGCTGCAGCAGGAGATGGCCAAGCTCTACAAGGAGGAAAAGGTCAATCCGCTGGGTGGGTGCCTGCCCATCTTCATCCAGATCCCGATCTTCTTCGCGCTTTACAAAGTGCTGCTGCTGGCGATCGAAATGCGCCACCAGCCTTTCACCTATATCCGCGACCTTTCGGCACAGGATCCGGCAACGATCCTGAACCTGTTCGGCCTGCTGGATTTCACACCGCCCAGCTTCCTTGCCATCGGCATCCTCGCGGTGCTGCTGGGCTTCACCATGTGGCTGCAGTTCAAGCTGAACCCTGCCGCGATGGACCCGATGCAGCAGCAGATCTTCATGATTATGCCATGGGTGCTGATGTTCGTGATGGCGCCCTTTGCCGCGGGCCTGCTGCTCTACTGGATCAGCAACAACATCCTGACGCTGGCGCAGCAGAAATACCTCTATTCCAAGAATCCGCAGCTGCGAGAGCAGATGCTGAAGGAGAAAGAGGAAAAAGCGCGCGCCGCCGAGCGAGAGAAAGCTGCGACGGATGACGCCTAAGGAAGAAGCTCTTGCGAAGGAGGCGAGCAAGCTGTTCTCCGGGCGGGTGGATTTCCTGCTTTCCGCGCCGCAGCTGAAGTTCCTGCCTGATCCGGATTATCCGGAGGTCGCCTTTGCAGGCAGGTCCAATGTCGGGAAAAGCTCGCTGATCAATGCGCTGGTGCAGCGCAGGGCCATCGCGCGCGCTTCGGTAACGCCGGGCCGCACGCAGGAGCTAAATTTCTTCGAGGTGGGTGACCCTACGCAATTCCGCTTCGTCGACATGCCGGGCTACGGCTTTGCAAAGGCACCGGTCAAAGTCGTCGAGAAATGGCGCAAGCTTGTGAGAACCTATCTGCGCGGGCGCGTGCCATTGAAGCGCACGCTGGTGCTGGTGGATAGTCGCCACGGCCTGAAAGATGTCGACCGCGACATGATGACCATGCTCGATGAAGCGGCCGTCGGTTACCGCGTGGTGCTGACCAAGGCGGACAAGGTGAAGGCGAGCGCGCTGGAAGCGGTGCACGAAAAGGTGGCTGCCGAGGCGCGCAAGCATCCCGCCGCCTTCCCGCATGTGCATCGGACCAGCGCGGAAAAGGGCATGGGGATCGAAGAACTGCGGGCCGCGATCCTGAGCGATATCCGGCAATAGCGCGCGAATTTTTAGCCCATCGAAGTGAGCGTTCAGTCGCTCCTGAAACACGCATTAAAAAAGGCGCCGAAAGGCGCCTTTTTCGTAAATTAGTTTGTTTTGAGGCTTAGCGCGCGCTGCGGCCGAAAAGCCAATCCCAAAAACCAGTCATAGTGGGTCTCCTAGTTGCTCAGGGACCCATATGCGTTAACCAACAATGTTTGTAAAGTTTAAACCATGTTTTGGTTTTGCGCTCTTGCTTTATCCCGATGGAAAGCCAGTATTTTTTCGAATGGCACGGGCCGGGAAATAGCATATCCCTGTGCCACGAGACAGCCGGATTCCCGCAAAAGGGTTAACGTTCCGGCATTTTCGACACCCTCTGCCACCACAATGATTCGCAAATCCTTGCCCATCTTCAGCACGCTTTTGACGATGCCGAGCGCTTTGGGGCTTTCGGTCATCGGAGCGATGAACATGCGGTCGATCTTCAATTCCGAGAACGGCAGTTTCAGCAGCGCCTCGAGGCTCGCCGCACCGACGCCGAAATCGTCCATGGAAATCTTGCAGCCGAGCGCATCCAGTTCGCCGAGGATCTCGGCAGCGAGGTCTAGATTCGAGATGCGATAGGTCTCGGTGATCTCCAGAGTCAGGCGCTGCGGTTCGAACCCGGTCGCTTCCAAAACCTCCGCAACCATCTGCACGATCGCCCGCTCATGCAACAGCGTTGCGGACACATTGACGGCGATGGGAAGGTCCAGCCCTTCACGTCCGAAGGCGTTGCCAGCGGCGCACGCCTCTTCCAGCACGAACCGGGTCAGCTGCGACATGCGCCCCGCCGTCTCGCACTGCCGGATGAAATGGTCCGGGGGAATTTGGCCCTTGATCGGGTCGTCCCAGCGCACCAGCGCTTCCGCCCCGATGATCTCCCCGCTCTGGACCATGATCTTCGGCTGGAAAGCGAGGTAAATCTCGCCATTCGCCAGCGCCGCATCGATGCGCGCTTGTAGCGAGATATTCCAGATCAGGTCTTCCTGCGAAGTCGTATCGGCGATTGCGATCGGTTCGAACGTCTCGTTAGTTTTTTCCGCTGCGGCGACGGCAGCATTCAGTCGCTTCGAGACATTGGCGCTGGGCGTAATATCGATCCCAAAGGTGATGCCGACATCGACCTGATTGTCTGCGACGGCGAGCGGGGAAGAGAACAGCGCGCGCAGCCCCTCCAGATGATCGCGAAGGACGGCCGGATCGCGCTCCTGCATCGTCCATGCGATCAGGTGGCCCTGCCCAAGATAAATCGTCGCGTCCTGGGTCGCTGCCTTGAGGCGACCATTGATAGCGAGCAGGTAGTCGGCGTGGAGGTCGCCTGGCAGCGTTCGGCGAACCTCTTCGAAGCGGTGAATTTTCGCGACGATGATTGCTGGCGCGTTATCGGCAACCTTGTGATCGGCCTCGAGCGCGGCAAAGGTCGGCAGGTCCGTATCGGCATCGACGAGAAGCAGGTTACGGGTCCAGCGCGAACGGGCGCGATACAGGCCGAAGATAAATAGCATCAGCGCACCGCCGGCCACGCTCATGCGCACGCCGAAATAGCCCGTAATCAGGAGAGCCGAAGGTAGGGCGAGGACGAGCAAAACATAGAGGGCGTAGCGCGGCGCTCTCGATTTCAAGCCGATAATTAGGAGAAGTGCGAACGCAACACCGGTCAGAACCATCCAGCCCTCAATCCAGCGCATGGCGCCTTCTTTCAGCGTCTCCGCGCCGTAAATGGCGACCATCGATTCCGCCACACGCGGATAGCCCGGAACGTTGCGGGCGCGCCCGATCGCCTCAAGGGTCGGTCCGACAACTAAGGTCTTGTCGGCGAATATGTCCAGATTAGTGCTTCCATCCAATAGCCGAGAAAGCTGATATGTCGGCAGTGTCGCCATCTCGAAAGCGTAGTTCACCTGGAAATCGTCATCGCTTGATCGTGGAACGCCAGCAAGCTGGGCGGAAAAGTTCGGAAGACGTTCGCCAGTCTCTTCCGAAACAAAAGGCATTTGCCAGGTGTAGCCCAGATAGTTGACCCAAGCCTCGAACGCGACGGTATCGACGTCGCGCGCAATGGCTGGAGTATTGATCTGCAGCGTGGGCGCGCCGTTCAGGTCCGTCGTCACATCGCGCACGAGGTAGGCCGAGCCGGAAAATTCGCGCAATGCCGCATTCAGCTCGCCATCAATGGCAGCCGTGGTCGGTTCACTGAAGGCGAAATCCACGAACACTGCATCAGCACCGGCTGCGTCGAGGTTGCGCACGACATTCGCTAGGTCGCGCCGTGCGGAAGCGTTGGCGGGATTGGCGAGATCGACGTCCGATCCGATGAAAACGATCTCGCCGGAGGCATCCTGGTGGGTAATGCGCGACTGGGTAACCCACCCGATCTGATCGACAGGCTGCAATAGCGTAAGAAAATGAAAAGCAAACGCAATCAGCCCCGCCCACGCGAGGTGGCGGAGCCGTTGGAGGTGGGTTGCCCCTTTTCGAGATGTGGTTGGCTTATCGCCCACTCGTCACCTTTCTGCGCGCCCTGGACCGACAGGTCCGCGATCCTTGTGGCATCAGATGGTTAACAAAGCGGCAACGCTATCCTTTCGCGCCGAAGCTGGACGCCGCTTTCGTGAAAATGCGCTGTCACCGTTCAGCCTCGACACGTTTTGGCTTAATGGCTACCCCACGCGCAAACAGGGACACGAGAGCATTCATGAAGCTGATTATCGGCAACAAAAACTATTCGAGCTGGTCGCTGCGCGGCTGGCTGGCGGCGAAGCAAAGCGGGCTTTCCTTCGAAGAGCTGACCGTCTCTCTTTACGGAGAGGATTGGGAAGCGCTGAAAGCCAAAGAGGGCGAATTCCAGCCGTCCGCCGGCAAGGTGCCAGTGCTGTGGGACGGCGATATCGTCGTATGGGATAGCCTCGCCATCCTCGAATTCCTGGCCGACCGGGTCGGGCGTGACCGTTTCTGGCCGAAAGACGAGGCCGCGCGCGCCATGGCCCGCGCCATGGTGGCCGAGATGCATTCCAGCTATTTGCCGCTGCGCCGTGCCTGCCCGATGAATATCCGCGCCCGCGCCACGGGCGATGTGCAGTTGAGCGACGAGGTGGAGGCCGATATCGTGCGCATCCTCGGCCTATGGGCGGAAGCGCGCGCCCGTTTCGGCAAGGGCGGGCCGTTCCTGTTCGGCACGTTCAGCGCGGCGGACATCTTCTATGCCCCCATCGTCAGCCGTTTCCTTACCTACGGCATCGGTGTGCCGAGTTTCGCGCAGACCTATATGCAGGCGGTGTGGGAGCATGACTGGATGCAGCAATGGATTGAGGCATCCGAGGCAGAGGAATGGACCATTTCTCAGTTCGAAGTGGTGCCCGGCAAGTGAGCGCCGATCCGGTTGCCAATGCCCGCCATTTGATGGCTTGCGAAAGCGTCACGCCGGCGCGCGGGCCGGTGTTCGACATGATGGAAGAGATGCTGACGCCGCTGGGCTTCGACGTGCATCGCTTCACGCGTGGAGATGGCCCGGAAGGCAGCGAGCAGGAGGCGGTCGAGAACCTGTTCGCCATCCGCCGCGGGCCGCAAGGCACACCGCATTTCGCCTTCGCCGGCCATCTGGATGTCGTGCCGCCGGGCGAGGGCTGGTCCAGCGAAGCCTTTGCGCCGGAAGTGCGCGGCGAACTGCTCTACGGGCGCGGCGCGGTCGATATGAAAGGCTCCATCGCCTGCATGATCGCCTCGGTCGCCGATATTCCGGCAGAGGCAGGCACGGTCAGTTTCATCATCACCGGCGACGAGGAAGGGCCAGCGCTGCACGGCACGCGCGCGCTGATCGACTACATGCGAGCCGAGGGCATCGCGCCTGATCTGTGCCTTGTCGGTGAACCCACAAGCGTCAATCGCCTTGGCGATATGATGAAGATCGGGCGGCGCGGGTCCGTCAATATCTGGCTGGAGGTGGAGGGCACGCAGGGCCATGTCGCCTATCCGCATTTGGCCGACAATCCGATGCCGAAAATGGTCGCTATCCTTGCCGAACTCGACGCGCTGGAGCTGGACGAGGGGACCGACTGGTTCCAGCCGAGCAATCTCGAGATCACCGAATTCAACGTCGCCAACAAGGCGCATAACGTCATTCCCGGCAAGGCGACGGCGCGCATCTCCATCCGCTTCAACGACCAGCATTCTGGCGCGTCATTGTCGGAGAAAGTCACTGCGATTGCCGAAAAGCACGGCGGCACTGCGCGGCCCGTCATCAGCGGTGAGCCGTTCCTCACACCGCCGGGCGAATTTTCCGACATGATCGCCGCTGCCATCGAGGCCGAGACCGGCGTCGATCCGGAACGCTCCACCACCGGCGGCACGTCGGATGCGCGCTTCCTGAAGGATTTGTGCCCGGTGATCGAATTCGGCCTTGTCAACGCAACCATGCACAAGACCGACGAGGCCGTGGCGCTTGACGACCTGACCACGCTGACGGCAATCTACAGACGGATCGTAATGGCTGCGCTCGGCGGCTGACATTTGGGGACGGATCGCATGAAAACCTGGTTTGCCATTCCACTGTGGCAGCGCGTCGTCGCGGCGCTCATCCTCGGTGCGATCACCGGATATTTCTGGGGCCCGGGTGCGGAAAGCATCAAGATCATCGGCGATATCTTCATCGATTTCATCAAGATGCTGATCGTGCCGCTGATCTTTTTCAGCGTGGTGTCGGGCGTGGCCAGTATCGGCAATCTCGGAAAGCTCGGCAGCGTCGGCTGGCGGGCGATCCTGCTCTTCGTCATCACCGGGCAGGTTGCCGTATGGCTGGGCTTGGCGCTGGGCACATGGCTGGAGCCGGGCGTGGGCCTCGATACGTCGGGCATAACCATGGGCGAAACGCCCGATCCCGCACCGTTCGACTGGCGCGAGATGCTGCGCTCTATGATCCCGGTCAGCCCGGTGAGCGTGATGGCCGATGTTCGCGTGCTGCCGCTGATCGTCTTCTCCCTGCTGGTCGGCATCGGCATCCTGCTGGCGCGCGGCGATGTGGAGGATGATGACGAGGCGGAAAGCGAAAGCGGCGTGCGCGGCGCGGCGATGATCGCGCGCGCTTTCGATGGCGGCGCGCTGATCTTCCAGAAAATCACCATCATCGTGATGGAACTCACCCCCTTCGGCGTCTTCGCGCTGATGGCATGGGTGGTCGGCACGCTGGGGCTGGATGCGGTTGCCGCGCTCGCCAAGCTGGTGGGGCTGAACTATCTAGGCTGCCTGCTTATCATCGGCGTGATGTATACCGGCATCCTCGCTCTGATGGCGCGGGTGTCTGTCATCGGCTTCTTCCGCGGCATGGTGGATGCCATTGCCGTCGCCTATTCCACCGCCAGCTCCAGCGCGACGCTGCCGGTTACGCTGCGCTGCACCCAGCGCAATCTCGGCGTGAGCAAGCCGACCTCCAGCTTCGTCGTCTCGCTCGGCTCGACCATCAACATGGATGGCACGGCGATGTATCTCGGCCTTGCCACGCTGTTCGGCGCGCAGATCTTCGGCGTGGACCTTTCCATGGCGGACTATTTCATGATCGCGCTGCTGGCGACGGTCGGCTCCATCGGCGCGGCGGGCATTCCGGGCGGCGGCCTGGTGATGATGGGCGCGATCTTCACCGCCGTGCAGGTGCCGCTGGAAACCATCGCCTTCGTGGCAGGCGTAGACCGCATCATGGACATGATGCGCACCGCGACCAACGTCACCGGCGATGCGACGGTGACAGTGACGACAGCCAGCGCCATGGGCGAGCTCGACAAGGGCGAACTGCGCAGCGCGGATGATGTGTAAAAGAAGGGGACAAGCGTAATGGGTGACAGTGCAGCAACCGCGGTCGCGAAGCGGCTCTATGAGGCTTTTGCGGCTGGAGATATGGATGCGATCGCCGCGCTGCTCGGCGATGACGTAGAGTGGGTCGAGGCAGAGAGCGGTCCCTACGAGGCGGGCAATCCGCACACCGGCATGGCAGGCGTCGGCGCAGGCGTATTCGGCCCCATCGGCGAGGCTTACGACGGTTTCGCAGCTACGCCGCAGCGCTTCACCTGCGAAGGCAATCGCGTCGCGGCTGAGGGGCGCTATACAGGGACCAACAAGCGAACGGGTGACAAACTCGACGCCCAATTCGTACACGTTTTCACTGTCGATGGCGCGCGGATCAAGGCGTTCCAGCAATACACGGATACGCATCAGTGGCGGCGCCTCGAAGGGACGCTGGGCGACTGAAGGCTCACCGCCCCTTCGGCTTCTCCAGCACCTTCTTGCGATAGCTGCACAGGTCCACCAGCTGGCAGCGCCAGCATTCGGGCGTGCGGGCTTTGCAGACGTAGCGGCCGTGCAGGATCAGCCAGTGATGGGCGTGCAGGCGGAAGGGCTGGGGCACGCGCTTTTCCAGCTTGGCTTCGACCTGCTCTGGCGTTTTCCCTTTGGCGAGGCCGGTGCGATTGCCGACGCGCAGGATATGGGTGTCGACGGCGAATGTCTCCTGCTTGAACCAGCAATTGAGCACGACATTGGCCGTCTTGCGCCCGACGCCGGGCAGGCGGACGAGATCCTCGCGCGTGTCGGGGACTTTGCCGCCATACTCGTCGACCAGCAGCTGGCTTAGCGCGATGACGTTCTTCGCTTTGGAGTTGAACAGGCCGATAGTCTTGATGTGGTCGATCAATCCCTCCAGCCCCAGATCGAGCATTTGCTGCGGCGTTTCCACCTTGGCGAACAGCGCGCGGGTCGCTTTGTTTACGCCCACATCGGTCGCTTGGGCCGAGAGCGCCACGGCCACCACGAGCTGGTAGCAATTGCCGTATTCCAGCTCGGTTTCCGGCTCCGGATTGTCCTCCGCCAGCCGCCGGAAGAACTCGAAGATCTGGTCTTTCGTCATTCAGTCCCGGCCTGATTGGCCAGCTTCCATTCCATCGCCGTGCGTATGCGGTTTTCGACCGTCGGGTGGGTGTAGAACAGCGTCTCCTCCACCGGGCCTGCCAGCGGGTAGCGATATTCTGCCGTCTTGATGAGCGCGCCCGCCAGCGCATCGGGCAGGCCGACCGTGGCGAGCGAGTAGGCGTCCGCCTCTCGCTCCCCCACGCGGGTGAGGGTATTGGTGACAGGCCCGGCGAGGGTCGAGAGCAGGCCGAGGACGAACAGAAACACCGGCAATCCGCGAATGTCGGAAATTTCCGCATCCGTCCCGAACCACCGCGCGAAACGCGGGTAAAGCCTGTCGGTCAGCCAGAAAAGAAAGATCGCCAGCACGCTCAGGACCAGCACGCTGCGCCACACATGGCCGAGCACGTAATGGCCGATCTCGTGTCCGGTTACGGCCTTCACTTCGTCCAGCGAAGCCTCGTCCATGGCCACGTCGGAAATGGCGATGCGCGCCGATCCGCCGACGCCCGAGACGTTGGCGGTGAAATTGTTGGACTGGCGCGATCCGTCATACATGAAGACCCGGTCCTCCGGCACGCCAGCCTCGGCGGCCAGTTCCAGCACGGCGTCGCGCACTTCGCCTTCGGGAATGGGCTGGTAATCGTTGAACAGCGGCTCGATCAGGATGGGGCTGAGCAGCAGCATGAAGGCGACGAGGCTGGCGACGAGGCCGCCCGCCCATGCCCACCAGAACCGCCCCGTCTTGCGCAGCAGCCAGTACACGCCAAGTAGGAAGATCGCCCCGATCACCGCGCTCAGCACAAGGCCGATGGCACCCTGTGCGACAAAATCGGACAGCGGCTGGCTCGTGCGGTCATATTGCGTTTCGCGCCACCAGTCGGTGTAGATCGACCACGGCAGCGTCAGCAGCGTGCTGATGATGAGGAAGGTTGTCGCCACCAGCAGGATGCGCAGCCACCGCTTCTCGGTATAGGCGGCCACGCGGTCGAGCACGCCCCAGCGCACGATCACCCACGTCACCAATGCTGAGACGACCAGCCCCCACAGTATCAGCCAGTGATTGCCCGTGGTGTAGTCGCGCGCCAGCGCCAGTTCCTCGGCGCTCAGCGTCGCCATCCATTCCTGCGTCGCCGCAGCGGCCAGTATTTGCATCGTGTTCCCCTCTCCCGAGACCCTGTCAGCCCGAAAGCTGTTTAACCCAGTCCAAGCACATCGTTCATCGTATAGCGACCGGCCTCCCGACCAATCAGCCATGCGGCTCCACGAACGGCGCCGCGCGCGAAGATGGAGCGGTTTTCCGCGCTGTGCGAGAGCGTGATGCGCTCCTGCTCGCCGGCGAAAATGGCCGAGTGATCGCCCGCAACCGTGCCGCCGCGCAGCGATGCGAAGCCGATGGCACCCTGCGCCCGCTCGCCTGTCATCCCGTCGCGTCCACGCTCGCTATTGTCATCCAGCGCGATGCCGCGCCCCTCGGCGGCGGCCATGCCCATGAGCAGCGCGGTGCCCGAAGGCGCGTCGACCTTGTGGCGATGATGCATCTCCACGATCTCGATATCCCAGTCCTCGCCCAGCGTCTCTGCCGCGCGGTGGATCAGGTGGCACAGCACGTTCACACCGAGCGAGGTATTGCCAGTATGGAGAACGGGGATCGCTTCGGCAGCCTCGTCGATGGCGCGGTGATGCTCGTCTTCCAGCCCGGTGGTGCCGATGAGGATGGGAATGCCAGCTTCTCGCGCCGCCTGCAGATTGCCCGCCAGCGCGCCGGGCGCGGAGAAATCGACCAGCGCATCGCTCTTCGCGGCCAGCGCGCCCACGGCATCGCCATGATCCGCGCCGCCTGCGAAGCTGTGTTCGCTGCCCTCAAGCACGTCGGCAATCGCCTGCCCCATGCGCCCTGCGCTGCCGATAATGCCGATCTTTGCCACTCTCACTCCTTAATCGTCATGCTGAACTTGTTTCAGCATCCATCCTGCCTCACACACCGGCCGGAGCATGATGATCGATAGACCCTGAAACAAGTTCAGGGTAACGACAAGTGATGGAGAACCAGCATCGTAAATATCGTCATCCTCACGGGCGCAGGAATCTCCGCAGAAAGCGGACTCAAGACCTTCCGCGCGGAGGACGGATTGTGGGAGAACCACCCGGTCGAGCAAGTAGCAACGCCAGAGGGGTTCGCCCGTGACCCCGACCTCGTGCAGCGCTTTTACGACGAGCGTCGCGCACAAATCCGCGCTGCCGCGCCGAACGCCGCACATAAGGCTCTCGGTCGGCTGGAGCGCGAATTCGACGGCAATCTCCTGCTGGTCACCCAGAACATCGACGACCTGCACGAGCGCGGCGGAGCAACGCAAACGCTCCACATGCACGGCGAGGCGCTGTCGGCCTGGTGCCTGTCGTGCGACACACGCCACAGCTGGTCCACAACCTTGCGCGACAGCCCCCAATGCCCCTCTTGCGGAGACGCGGCGTTGCGGCCCGACATCGTGTGGTTCGGCGAAATGCCCTATCAGATGGACCGGATCTTCGACGCGCTGTCGCGGGCGGACCTGTTCGTCTCAATCGGCACCAGCGGCGCGGTCTATCCCGCCGCCGGCTTCGTGCAGCAAGCCTCTGCCAATGGCGCGCGCACGCTGGAGCTGAACCTCGAGCGCAGCGCAGGCTCGCACCTGTTCGACGAGACGCGGCTCGGCCCGGCGAGCGAACTTGTGCCGACGTGGGTGGACGAGATGCTGGCAGGCGATTGACCCGCCTTTAACCATGACGCGCTATCGTGCCGGGATGACGACGTTCCTGCGCATCCTGATGCTGATCTGCCTGCTGCCCTATGCCTGGGTTGGCTGGTACTGGCTGGATTTCTGGTTGCTGGCCGAGACCGACAATATCGATGCCCAGATGCTTCTCAACTCATTCGTGCTTTTTTGCGCGGCGCCGTTCCTGATCGCCTTTTTTGCGATCGTTGGCAGCGTGAGGGGCGCGATTGCGCTGAAGGATGGATTGGCTGACAGAAAACCCGCTCAAGTCGTGCGAAATTCCGGCTGGCTCTGGCTTACCGTCAGTATTGCCGTCGCTGCGACTGCGACGTCATTGCAGCTTTATAGCATCTGGTTTCCCGACGTGCCCGAGGGGCGGGACCGGCTGGGGCGTATTTGCGAGACCACCGAAACGGGCAGCACACGGTGTCGCCCCGATCCGGACAACACGGAGACATTTCTCGACCAGGTGAACCGCAAGATTCGCGACGGGGAGCTATAGCGGGGCCGAAATTTCGAGGTTTCCATTCGTGCTGCAAGGTCTTGGCAGATTATTGCAAAGGCGCCAGATGGTTAACGCGCGTGGCAGGTCATCGCCGCTATGCTACATGACACTATGACGTCACGGCGCCGCGCGAGTGCCGACACGCCATGAAGGGGTCGGACCTTTGCCCATTTTGAAGGCGGTTCTGACATGACATTGCATTCAACGCTGGATGGCGTTGCCGAAATCTACAGGCGGCTGGAAACTGCTGCGTTGCACGACACCACGCCGGATGCGGAGGAAATCCTCTATCTGCGGCGCCAGTTCGCCAAGGCCTATCTCGCCTTTACCGAGGCGCTGGACGATCCTGCCTTCCAGGCTGCCCACCCGGCGCTCGCCGCTTCGCTCAAGGACCGGATGGGCACGCTGCGCATCCGCCTGATGACGCATACGCTCGACTGGCAGCCAGACCACATCCGGCAAGAGCCCGCGGCCTATCGCAAGGCTGCCATCGCCGTGCGCGATCTTGTCGGTGATTTTATCGAAGAGACGCGCAAGCGGCTGAACGAAGATGGGATCGACTAGCCGCCTCAGCAGGCCTTGCAGGCGGCATCCTTCGCAATCGTGAGCGTGCGCATGGCGGGCTTCAGACCGTCCATCAGATGCAGCTTGCCCCAGCCGGGCTCGCCCATATGGCCCGATCCTGCAGTGAGAATGCGCACCGCCTGTATCGCCGCGAACGTGCCCGTCCAGCCGACCATGGCACCTAGAACGCCGTCCTCGGCGCAGGTGTCGCAATCCTCCGCATCGAAAGCATCGCCCACGAAACAGCGATAGCACGGCTCATCTTCGAGATGCCCCTGAAAGGCTGCGACTTGCCCCTGGAAGCGTCCGATGGCGGCGGATAACAGCGGTACGTGCGCGGCGACGCAGGCGTCCGATACGGCAAGGCGGGTGGCGAAATTGTCCGTCCCGTCGACCACCAGGTCGGCTTCGGCGATCAGGCTTTTGGCATTGCCAGCATCAACGCGGCGGTCGTGAATGTGCGCTGTGAGTTTGTCATCGAAATTGGCGAGCCATCGCCGGGCCGAGACCGCCTTGCCGTGCCCGATATCGCGCGTCGTGTAGATCGTCTGGCGCTGGAGGTTGCTCGCCTCGACCTCGCCATCGTCCACCAGCGTCAGCGTGCCGACACCGGCGCCTGCAAGATATTGCAGCACCGGCGCGCCGATGCCGCCAAGGCCGATGATCGCGACATGGCTGCGGGTCAGCGCCGCCTGCCCCGCACCGCCGATCTCGGGCAGTACGATGTGGCGGGCGAAGCGGTCCAGCCGTGCGGGATCGGAAATGTCGCTGGCACTCATGCCATCCCCCTAGCGCGATGGGGCAGGGCATGAAACGGCGGAAAAGCTTTCCTACAATCTGGGCGCAATGCCAGCACCGCTCCGGTCATCCGCCCGGCGCGGTGACGCGATAGATTTCCGCGCCTTCCCGCAAATCTGTCAACTTCGTTTGCGGAAGAAAGCCTAGTGAATACAATGCTTTGTGGGCGTGTTCGGCTCAGAGAAGTTGACACCCGTGTCAACTCGCACCGTGTGCAACACTCTGTGCGCACGCTGGGCACAACTCTGTGGAGCGAGGCGGGAAAACCGCTTCGCCTGCACTGTAGACAGGCGTGTGGACAGCCATGTGGATATGCTGTCGACGCGTTGTGGATATGGGATGGTCCGGCGACGCAGCATGGCCGCGCCGCCGGTAGTCCGAAA